>SACC01000052.1 GCA_009928745.1 Clostridia bacterium | reverse complement strand
CAAAAAGGAAATCGGCGACAGCAGACAT
This sequence comes from Clostridia bacterium, assembly GCA_009928745.1. Classification (GTDB taxonomy): domain Bacteria; phylum Bacillota; class Clostridia; order Christensenellales; family CAG-1252; genus SACC01. Next base: position 7,505 of record SACC01000052.1, on the reverse strand, counting down.
GTGGAAGTCAGACTTAATCCCGCAAAAAGCGAGATAAGAGTTTTTGCATATCAGATTGTTGTTGATGAAGTTGTCGATGGTGAAAAGGAAATAAGTCTTGAAGATGCCAAGAAAAAGAAATCATCATATAAAGTCGGCGACAAGGTAGTTGAGGAGCTTTCTCCTAAACAGTTTACCCGTATTGCCGCTCAGACTGCGAAGCAGGTTGTGGTTCAACGCCTTACCGATGTGAAGAAAGAGCAGATATTCGAAGAAATGAACGAGAAGGAAGGAGAGATTCTTTCCGCTATTATCCGTCGTGTTGAAGGCGGCAATGTGTATGTGGAGATAATGTCTACACAGATGGAAGGCGTGTTATCGCAGGCTGACCAGATTCGCACCGAAAAGTATACTGTCGGCAACATAATCAAAGTTTATGTCAAGAAGCTCAAGGTGAGCAATTACGGGACTCAAGTTATGGTTTCACGCAGCAACACAGGATTTGTCAAGAGACTTTTCGAGATGGAAGTACCTGAGATAAAAAGCGGTCTTGTTACTATCAAGAAGATTGTGAGAGAAGCCGGCTGCCGTACCAAGATTGCGGTATTCAGCGAAGACGCTAACATTGACGCAGTAGGATCTTGCATAGGACCTAAGGGTTCAAGAATCAATGTTATTGTTAGCGAGCTCAACGGAGAAAGAGTTGATGTTATCAGCTGGTGTTCGGATCCTCTCGAATTCATTGCCCGCGCAATCAGCCCTGCAAAAGCGGCTATGGTACAGGTTAATGACGAGGAACGCAGCGCAAGAGTTATCGTCAACGACAATATGCTTTCTCTTGCAATCGGGCGTGAAGGACAGAACGCGCGGTTGGCAGCCAGACTGACCGAATGGAAAATCGATGTTAAGCCTTATTCCTCGGTAATGGGTACTGAAGAAGTTCCGGAGGGCGATACAATATAATGAAAGAGAAAAAAGCGCCCGAGAGAATGTGCATAGCGTGTAAAGGGATGTTCCCCAAGCGCGAGCTGATTAGGATTGTGCGTACCGCCGAAGGTCAATATTTTGTTGACAAAACAGGCAAAACAATGGGTAGAGGTTGTTATATATGCGATAATCCGCAGTGCATTGCAAAATGTATCAAAGCAAAACTGCTTAACAAAGCATATAAAACTGAAATCGGCAGTGAGGTATATATCAAGTTAAATGATGATTACAACAGCGCAAAGAAAAATTAAAACATATATTGGCTTTGCAATTAAATCTCGCAATATAGTATTTGGCGCAGATTTTGTTGTAGGCAACAGCAAAAAATTGTATTTGATTATTTACACGGACAGTATTAACCGAACTTCAAAAAGTAGGCTAACCACCTATTCTGAACAAAACTCAATACCCGTGATAATATTTGAAGATAAGCAAATGGAGGAATGCGTGAATAAAATTAACTGCAAATGCATAGCGATAGCGGACAAAAATCTCGCAGAAGCTATAAGACACAGCGTAACAGAAGGAGGTGCATCTAATGAGTAGTACAGCAAACAACAATACAGCTAACAGTGATGCTCTATCAAACATTAATGCATTGTACAAACTTGAAGAAGAAAAATTAAGACCACTTTTTATCGAGCTGAAAGATGCGAGAAGAAAGGGTGAAAACCTGCTTATAGATGTTAAGAATAAGCGGGATCTTTTGGAGCGCGCTCTCCGTGAGGAGAGAGAAAGGCAGGAAAGGCAGGAACAGCAGGCTGAAGAGCAGGATACGCTTGTAGCTGAAGATGATTCAGCGACCTTCGTTGCTGAAGAAATAGAGAACGAAAAGGTTCTTGTCCAAGAAGCAACAGTTGAGACGCATGACGAAACCCAGAATGATGTCGTTATAAAAACAACTGAAGCAACCGAAAAGTCAGAGCATGTTTTGGATAAAGAAGTTGCAAAGACGGATGTTGAGGCTAATATTGAAAAAGCAGCTGTCAAACCCGAAAAAGTTATAGCGAAGACCGAAAAGGTTGCAGCAAAGATTGAAAAAGAGCCTTTAAAACCTGAAAAAACGCACGAAAAAGTTAAAGAGACCGTTGGTAGCGAGCCTCATGCGGAAAAAGTTGCAGATAAGCCCAAAATCAATCCTTTAAGAGCGCAAAATGTGGCAGAACCACGAAAGTTTGTGCCAATTAAAACATATATACCTGAGAACAACGACCGTCAGCAACGTCGCGATACACGCTTTGCCGAGAACCGTCCGGGCGGATTCGAAAGAAAAGACGGAGCATTTCCTAACCGCGCTCCAGGCGGATTCGGGGCGAAACCCTCTGCGCCGCCGGCAGGAGCAACATTTATTCCGCCTGCAGCGTCGAATAGTTTTAAGGGAAAGCCCAGTAAAAAGTCTTTTGACAAAGGCAACTTTGAGGACAAGAAGACTAACAAGCGCGTTATTCTTCGCAGAGAACTAGCTAACGGTGAAGAGATAGACGCAAGCGAAATTGCAAGACGTTTTAAGTCCAAAAAATATCTTAAACCGTCTTTGGCTCCGCAACCAATAGTAATTGATCGCGCAGTTATTAACATAAATCCCGTGTCCATCAAGGTTTTGGGCGACAAGATAGGCAAGCCCAGCGCGGATATCGTAAAGAAGTTACTTATTCTTGGTATATTTAAGAACATTAACGATTCTATAGATTTTGACACGGCTTCACTGATTAGCGGTGAGTTCGGTGTAGAGTTAGAGTTGAAACTTGAGCAGACAATGGAAGATAAGCTTGACGAATTGGTTAAAGAGGAAGCAATAGATACCTCCAAGTTAGTTAAGCGCGCGCCGATAGTTACTATTATGGGTCATGTCGATCACGGCAAAACTTCTTTGCTCGACTATATCCGTAAGGCGAATGTCGCTTCAGGCGAAGCGGGCGGAATAACCCAGCATATCGGAGCTTATACTATTAAACTGAAGGGTGAGAAAATCACCTTCCTTGACACTCCCGGTCACGAAGCGTTTACCGCATTAAGAGCAAGAGGCGCTCAAGTCACCGATATAGCGGTAATTGTAGTTGCGGCAGACGATTCAATAATGCCACAGACTCTTGAGGCTATTAACCACGCAAGAGCTGCTAATGTGCCAATAATCATTGCTGCTAATAAGATGGATAAATCGGCAGCGGATATCGAAAAGGTTAAGGTTGATCTTTCCAATAACGGACTCCTTGTAGAAGATTGGGGCGGCGACATAATCTGCATACCAGTATCAGCAAAGACTGGCGAGGGCGTTGATAAATTATTAGAGAATATGCTCCTCGTTGCAGAGCTTAATGAATTGAAAGCCAATCCTAAGGCGAACGCCAAGGGTACGATAATTGAGGCAAGACTTGACAAGGCAAAGGGACCGATAGCTACAATATTAGTACAGAACGGTACGCTGAAAGTGTCCGATTACGTTGTGGCAGGTTCTGTTACCGGTAGGGTAAAATTAATGTTTGATGACAAAGGCAATCCCGTTAAGAGCGCAGGACCTTCAATGCCTGTATCCATTCTTGGGTTTGAAGAAGTACCGCACGCAGGCGACCAGATAGTCGCTGTTGACGAAAAACTTGCAAAGCAGCTTGCATCTGAGCGCCGTATCCGTCAAAGAGATGACAAGTTCAGCTCAGCTTCCACAAACCTTGAAGACATATTCAAGCAGATTGGTCAAGGCAAGCTAAAGGATTTGAATCTTATTATTAAAGCCGATGTGCAAGGCTCTGTTGAAGCGCTTGTTCAGGAGCTTAATAAACTTACGAACAGCGAAGTTAAAGTTACATTGGTGCATAGCGCGGTTGGAGCTGTCAACGAAAGTGATGTTATGCTTGCGTCAACCTCCAATTCAATAATAATATGTTTCAATGTGCGTCCCGACACCAATGCGAAAATAGCGGCGGCAAGATTCAGCATTGATATACGCAATTACCGTATTATCTATGATGTAATCAATGACATTGAGCTTGCGCTTAAAGGGATGCTTGCGCCGAAATTCAAGGAGACTTTACTCGGTAAAGCTGAAGTTAGAGATACTTTCCGTATTACAGGCGTCGGCACAATAGCGGGCTGTTATGTAGTAGAAGGCAAAATTGAGCGTAACGCCAGCATAAGATTACTGCGCGACAACATTGTTATTACAGAAGGAAAAATATCTTCTTTGAAGAGAATAAAAGATGATGTTAAAGAAGTAGCGACAGGTTATGAATGCGGCGTTGGCATAAATAACTATAACGATATTAAAAATGGTGACATTATCGAATGTTTCACCATAGAAAAGGTGGAATAATATGCCCAATATTGATAGAGTAAATTCCGAACTGCAAAAGCATATAAGTGAAATTATTATGCATGAGTTGAGAGATCCGCGTCTTTGCGGTATTCTCACCGTGATTGAAGTCCGTACAACCAACGACCTAAGCTATGCAAGGGTACACGTAAGCTATTACGGAGATGAGGATAAGCGTAAAGCAGTGTTTGATGCATTAAAAAGCAGTGTCAACTATATACGCAGACTGTTAAAAACACGCGTGCTGCTACGCAATATTCCAACTTTGCAGATTGTGGAAGATACCAGCGCAGAATACTCTGTACGTATCAGCAAAATTATTGATGAAGCTACCAAAAATCTAAAGGACGATGAAAATATTTAACGATATATACAATATAATTGAGAATTCCTCTTCAATCGGTGTTGTTGCTCACAAAAATCCCGATGGTGATACTGTGTGCAGCGCGCTTGCGCTTGTATTGGCGCTCAGTAAGCGCGGCAAAATTGCCGAGCTTATTTGCGATGATGTTATTGATCCAAAGCTAAACATTATTCCGAGAATTGAGCTATTCAATTTGCGCGCGCTTTTGAGCTATGATACAGTGATTGTGGTTGACAGCAGCGATATTAGCCGAATAGGTGAGTCGTCCAAGCTGTTACCCCGCGCAAAACATACGATATCTATTGACCATCATAAAACTCACGAAAAATTTACAGAGATCAGTTATCTGCAGGAAGCATCATCTAACTGCGAAAATGTTTATAATTTTATAAGCGAACATTACAATGAATATATAGATGCGACAATAGCTGAGATTCTCTTTGCCGGCATTATTACCGATACCGGCGGTTTTGGCAATTCCTCCGTTAATTCTGACTCGCACGCTATTGCATCTCAGCTGTTAAAATTCAATTTTGATTCTAACAAAATCTATTACCATTTTATAAAGGCTAATACCTATGATACCTTTATGCTGAAAATGCGTTCTTTATCCAAAACTATGTTTTTTGCCGATCGGCAGATAGCCGTTGTGGTATTCTCACAGGAAGATTTTAAAAATACTAATACCAATATGCAAAACACATCGGGCTTGCTTTACGATATTATCAATATTGAGGAAGTAAAAATCGCAGTCGGTATCAGCGAAGTAAAAGATAAAAATTTCAAAATCAGCCTGAGAACAAAAGGCAACGCCGACGCTGCGACTATTGCTCAATATTTTGGCGGTGGCGGTCATACTAGGGCGGCAGGATTTGTGCGTAACGGCTATGTTGAGAATGTCATTGACGAAATATTGAAAGTTTGCGCGGATAATCTATGAACGGATTTTTTAATGTTCTTAAACCGTCAGGAATTACCTCTTCGGATGTCGTCGTAATAATCAGGAATTTTTTAAGAGACAAGACTGGACAGAAACTGAAAGTCGGACATCTCGGTACGCTAGATCCGTTAGGCGCTGGGGTTTTACCAGTCGCAGTCGGCAGCGCAAGAAAATTATTTAATTATTTACTTGCAAAAACCAAGCTATATCGCGCAAAATTTATATTCGGATTAACTACTGACACTTTAGATAGCGACGGAGTTGTTACCGATACTATACCTTGCAATATAACTATTGATAAAGTATTGGCTGTACTTCCCTCATTGATTGGTTCGCAGGAGCAACTGCCGCCTCAGTATTCTTCAAAGTGCGTCAACGGTGTTAGAGCATATAAACTCGCTCGAAAAGGCATTGAAGTGGAGCTTGCGCCAAAACTTATTATTATTCACGATATCAGGGTAATCGAAAGCGCAGTCAATGAATATGTATTCGATATCGAATGCGGCAGCGGTACATATATAAGAAGCATTTGCCGCGATATGGCGGAAGCATTAGGTACTTGCGGTTATATGGCAAGCATAATCAGACTGCAGAACGGCAGTTTTATGATTGAAAGCGCAAAGACCTTGGAGGAAATCGCAGCTGACCCAGACAGCGCATTTATTACCGTTGAGCAATATGGCGCGACACTTCCGGCTTTTGATGTAAGTCCGGAGTTCAAACACAAGATTGACAACGGAGTTATATTAACGCCTGCGAATATGCCTGAAGAATTATTTTTACTTAGAATGGGTGGTGAAGCTTACGGCATCGCCATATCGGATAAAGGTCGATTAAAGATGATATTACGCTATGATAAAGAACTTGTTTGAATGTAACAAAGAGAATAAGGTTGCGCTTGCGCTAGGATATTTTGACGCGATACATTTAGGTCATCAAAGTATTTTTAATACGGTTATTGCAATCGACTCGGCAATTCCTTCGGTTTTTACTTTCTCAAATAATATTTATAAACTTTTAGGCAGAGAGGTCAAGGAGATTTATTCTTTTGAGGAAAGATGCAAGTTGATTGAAAGCTACGGGATTAAAAATATATTTTATATTGACGCCACTATCGAAATTCTTGCTATGAGCGGCAGAGAGTTCCTCGATATGCTGTTAAAACATTTGGATATTACATTTATCGCTTCCGGCGCCGATTATACATATGGCGTATTTGCCGAGAACGATACTGAAGACCTCAAAAAGTATTGCAAAGATTTTGATATTGACTGTTCGGTAAAGCCGTTAATTATGGAAAACGAACAAAAACAAATTTATGATTTTGTAATTCAAGCGAAAAATAAGAATATTAACTGGAGTAAAGAATGAACAAAGAAGAATTACTAGAACTACTACAATCACTAAAAATTGATAAAGAAGAGTTTTGGATCTTATCATCGTCAGCCCTTGTATTAAGAGACTTATTTGATAGCGCGGGTGATCTTGATATTGCTGTTACTGAAAAAGGTTTAGAACAATTAAAAGCAAACTATAATCTACACCAAAAAGAAAATGGTTGGTATATTGTTAATGACAAAGTAGAATGCAAACCAGATACTTTAGAAGAATGGAAAATAGAAAGATATAATGGCTACAATTTAGAAAGCTTAGAAAAATATATGATGTATCTAAAAACAAGCACTAGAGAAAAAGATAAAATAAGATATGAAATAGTATTAAAAGCACTAAAAAAGACAAAATAATTGTCTTTTTATTTTAACGCATCATTTAATGCATCATTAACTGCCTGCATAATACCATTACTAGACCTAGTAGCCCCAGATACGGCATCAACATCAGTTGACTGTGAAGATATGATTTCATTTATAATAGTATTTTTAACTCTATTTAAATACTTTGGAGTTTCATTAGATGATACTATTGAA
>SACC01000470.1 GCA_009928745.1 Clostridia bacterium | reverse complement strand
CCACCGTTCCGGTGGAAATTACAACAAGTATGTAACAGAAGGTCCTTATATATAAAATAGCCGGGAGAGCCAAACTGTCGCCGAATATGCCAGGATAAAATGCCATGGCAGCGGTTTCATATACGCCTATCGCCCCCGGAAGCACGAAAGATTCAAGAGCCATACCCAATATCGCTTGAACAGCGATTATATAAATAAAGGATTGACCGGAAAGACCGAGACCGCGATATACAAAATATGCCGGCACAATCATCGCAAAACGCTTAACGACACACAGCGCGAAAACCGCTAAGGATACGGAAGGATGATTCTTTATATAATCAGAACAAACGGAATAATCTTTCAGCTTGCAATTTAGAGATGTATGCAGCTTTTCGGTGTCTTTAATTAAGCAGAACTTTTTCAGAATTTTTAAAATACTTTTAATTAAAACAGAAACAAGCTTTGGAAAAAGCAGCACCGAACCGCAGCAAAGAATTATACCTGCCATAAATAAAAAGCCGTAAACTAATGTTACTCCGAAATAAGGATTACCGGTAACAAAAATCCCTGGTATTATTAAGATGGCGAATATGCTTGAAATAAGCATTGCCACTTTATTTAAGCAGGTAAACATAGTGATAGATATCCCGGTATGTGTTTTTGATATACCATCACCGGTCATATACAGAGCTTGAGCAGGTATTCCGCCCACCGCAAAAGGAGATATGTTCATATAAAACAAATCAACAGAGGTATATTCGATCGCCCGACGGAAACCTATAGACCGACCGAATGATTTAAGCATTATCGTAAAACATAATGATTCGGAAAAATACTGCACGACAAGAGCAGCTATGGCAAGAACATTCCATACCCATGAAATTGATGAAAGGGTTCCGATTATTTTAGATAAGTTATAATAATGTCCGATATAGACAAAGACTGACGTCATCAGCACAAAGACAAATATTATATTAAATATAATACGCTTCTTTGAAGAATTCGTATTGCAGTTATTCATTTTATATCCTTATAAATTCGTTTTGTATATTATAATATATTAATCGATATATGTCAATAAGAGACAAAAAGAAACGTTTTTCGGAATACATTTCCGCAAAAACACTATTTACAAAAACGGTATATGGTGATATAATAAATGCATAATTATGTAAGGAGTTATCGATGAATAAGATAGTTTATAAGGAAAATATCAACCCAACAGTCACACTTATGAAAGTTGACGCGCCTCTTATCGCAAAAAAAGCACAACCGGGTCAATTTATTATACTTCGTGTCGATGAAGACGGAGAACGCATACCGCTTACAATAGCCGATTATGACAATCAGTCCGGTACGGTTACTATTATTTTTCAGATCGTAGGTGCAACCACCGAAAAGCTAAACGGGCTTAACGAGGGCGACTATATTAATGATTTTGCAGGAC
>SACC01000469.1 GCA_009928745.1 Clostridia bacterium | reverse complement strand
CCTATATCTAGCTGCTTATATATTTGCATAGAATCGGCTGAGATAATCTCTCCACCTATTGCCTTAGCGCAATCTATTGCAAGCGCAGATTTGCCCGTTGCGGTCGGTCCGGTAATAATCAATAATTTTTTCATACTATTCGCTTGAACATTTTTTCCAGCTCTGATTTGCCGAGTTTTACATATGCCGGTCTGCCGTGCGGACATTGCGATGGCAGTTCTTTATCAAAAAGACTGCTGAACAACATTTTGATAGCCTCGTCTGTCAATACTGTATTGCCTTTAATGGCGCTTCTGCAAGCGGCGAATATCAATTTTTCTCTAATTAAGTCCACCGAATAGCTATCTTTAGAATCGTCTAAAATGGTTCTTACCAACTTTTCAAAATCCATATCAACAAGTTCGGCAGGAACTGCGCTAATCTTAAAAGAATTATTGCCGAACGGTTCTATATCAATGCCTATATCGTTAAGCAAGTCGATTTTGTCGGATAACTCGGATAACATGGCAAACTCAATGTGATTTACATTGAAAACATATGGTACTAGCATAGGCTGAATTGCGATTTCGCCCTTATTATACTCGGCAAGCAAACGTTCAAATAATACTCTTTCCGCAGCGGCGTGTTGGTCGATTATAATTAATTCGCGATTAGCTTCAATAAGAAGGTATGTGCCGAACAATTGTCCTACTATTCTATACCCATAATTTATATCTATACTGCGCTGAGACAGTTCTTCTTGCTTATTTGCCAAAACACTTGCAGACTTGGTAGAATAAAAAAGCTCTTTCATTCTTTCAAAAATACCGCTTTCATTTTCGCTTACGCCAAATGTTGTAGAATTTGAGTTTTGCGGAAAACTTCTGTCAAATACGCTCTTTTCAGCAGTATAAGGCTGCGCCTTGTAATTAATGTTTGAATTGTTATGTATTACATTACTATTGTCAACTTCATAGTTCTTTTTATCATTGTTATTGGACTTGTTGCCGTAATCAATTGCCTTACCGCTGTTGTCAATAACTTTGCTGTAGTTTGCCTCATTATTGCTATTTGAAATATCTTTAGTTCTATCCTGCTGAACAGAATCAAATATTTTGCTCACCTCCGCAGGACTGTTCAAAATATCATTACAAGCTATGTCGCAATCTGCCGCAACTTTTTCACTTTCTTTACAAAACTGCAATGCCTGTGTTCTCTGATAATTATCCAAAACATTTTTGATAGAACTATAGATAAATCCGAAGATTTTATTATTATCCGCAAAGCGTACGTCAGTTTTGGACGGATGCACATTGACATCCACTTCATCGCATGGCATATCAATTTTGAGTGTAATAGCAGGATAACAACGCTTCATGAGATATCGCGAATAGCAGTTATGAATAGCCGTGCTTATGGTTATATTATTAATGATTCTTCCGTTAAGAATTATTG
>SACC01000468.1 GCA_009928745.1 Clostridia bacterium | reverse complement strand
AGCGAACACTGTCGATCCGGCTGGCGGAGGTGCCGTCGGTATCGTCGGCAAATACAACGGCTTCGCCATACTCCCGGCAATAGGTATGTCAGCGTCTGTTTCGGCTATGGTGGCACAGAATTTCGGCGCAGGCGATATAGCGCGTGTTAAAAAAACACATCGTGTAGGTACGCTTATCGCTCTCGGATTTACAGTTGTCATTTTTATTATCACAATGCTCTTCCCGACTCAAATACTGCGCGCGTTCGGCGGAGACGCGCAATTCGTAGCACTCGGTAAAGATTATTTGCTTATTTTCGCATTAGATTATATAATTGTGCCGTTTCAATTTTGCTTTAACGGATTGTTTATCGGTACGGGGCATACTAAGTTCGCTCTTGTTTCCGGAATGGCATCTTCCCTGCTTTTCAGAATACCCTTCTGTTATCTTCTTGGTATAACCTTTAACTTAGGTATGAAGGGCATAGGCGCCGGCGCTCCCATTGCCTCGCTCGCGGCAACGTCTATTTCGTTGATATTCTATTTTTCAGGTAAATGGAAAAATAGAACAGTAAAGTTAAACGTATAATTTTTATACTATGTAATAAGTAAAAGCCCTGCTAAAGGGGCTTTTTTTGATTCTATGAATATACTGTAATAGTCAAATAGAAAGGAGTAATAATATGTCGAATTGTGAATGCTCTCAGGATAATAGTCAGACTGAACTCAGTCAATCAAATATAAATGTTTTAAATCAGACAGATGATCAAACTTGCCCGGCTGTGGGTTATCAACCTGTTACCGTATGCGTACCAGTTACTGTAACACCTTTTGTTATACCGGGTTCTACAACGACCTTTTGTTGCGGTGCGCCTATAATAACGCCGGGAACCACTGTATGCGGAGGAACAATTAACGGTCATTGTAATTTCACCATCACCCAGAATATCTGTGTAGCTGTTCCTGTTGAATTCGGTGCGATAGAAACTGTTGGAGCGCCATATATTCAATGCGGTGATGCGACAGGCGTGGATATATGCACCAACTGTGTATAGAGTTGGTGATGTAACTTGTCATGCAACACGCAAATAGATTATTCGCAAATAACCGGAACAACAATTTTACCTTTTTTAATTGAATTAGATATAAATAAATCAGTATTAAGACCGGCCCCGGGTATAAACCAACGATTCTGTTATGCCGTCACCGGTATCGGCACCAGCGGTCCGCAATTTACGAATTTAAGTCATATAGTATTCGGTATCTGTAATGAAATACTTGAAAATCAAATTATAAATATAAAGGTAGTGATTGACGGTGTTTCCCAAACTATAATATTCGGTAAAGGTGGCAATGTGGATTTAAAAACATCGGATAAACCCGATCCTCCCACCGGGTGTTCTGGGTTAAAATTTAATTTCGGATTAAATAATCCTACTTTATTAAAAACTTCTTTT
>SACC01000467.1 GCA_009928745.1 Clostridia bacterium | reverse complement strand
CCTTGCTGTCCTCGCCGCCGATGTTGACCTCAATGAGTATATCCATGACCCTGCCGATTCGGGCGGCCTGACGCTCTATCTCCCGGGCAAGCCGTTCGCTGTCCACCGACTGGATCATGTACGCGCCGGGAACGATATACTTGACCTTGTTGGTCTGAAGCTGACCTATAAAGTGCCAGTCAACGTTCTTGTGCTCGAAGTATTTATTGACAAGCTCCTGTACTCTATTCTCTCCAAAAATGAGCTTGTCATACTCCGCAAGCGCTTCAAGTACAGTTCTCGGCACGGTTTTGGTCGCCAAGACGAGCGTCGCTATATTATCCGCGCCTTCAAGAGTCTTCAGTTCGGCTTTTACATTAACGATATTGCTTATTATTGTTTCCAACGATTCCATATGATTATTATATCATTTGAATATGTTTATGTAAATATTTTGCCCAGACAGAAATACAAAAACCCCGCACGATTTGAAATGCACCTCCTTTTGTTCTTCACTTTCGTGTCCGACTTTTGGGGTGCATAGCATTATTGCGAGGTTTTTTGAAAAATGGTCATATTTTGGCATATATATATAATAATTATTTTGCCCGTAATTGTAATTATATCTTGTAATTTTGTGAGAAAATTGCCGCTAAAAACGGGAATGTAGCCGGGTTTTTAACTAAAGCGTATTCACACTATCGATGATTAGTATATTTTGACGGTTTTTGCGTCATGCAAGGCGTTGCTGACAACGCGTAGTCTTGTGCTACGCAAGGAAGCAAGAACATAGTAGACACGAAAAGCGGCAAAATAGTCGAACAGCGCATAGTGTGAATGCGCAAATAATCAATACGCCTCTTTAATTATCAGCTCCTCTTCCGCACATTCCTCTTCGGCGTTCTCCTCTCTTCCGGTGGATATTCTGCATATCGAGACCTCGAACGCGGTTTTTGTAACGTATTCGCCGTTAGCGTCGAGCTTCTGATAATCGCGGCTTTGAATCCTGCCGCAGAGCGAGATTCTGTCACCGACGTTCAAGGTGTTGACGTAGCGCGCGTTGCGTCCCCAGGCGATACACGGAATGTAATCCGATCGTCCATAGGCGCGGTTTACCGCAATGAGCATATCCGCGATTTCCCGCATAAAAGGCGTTGTGCGAAATACCGCCCTCTTACAAAGGGTGCCGACGAGCGTAATCTCATTTTCGGGGCCGGCATCTTCAAGAGCATCTTCAATGTCTGACCTTAATTCTTCAATATCACTTAACAAAGCAAGATTATCTTCTGTGTTGTTTCCATTTGTGTCTTTAATAATAATCTTTGGATTTTTTGACACCTCTGTTTCTGCTATATCCAACATACTATGTTGAAGTTTAAGTGGTATCTTGTTGCTGCCAAGTTTTACTGCCTCGTATCCACCCTCGTTTTTAATACTTATAAGTGGCTCAGCAGTGCTG
>SACC01000466.1 GCA_009928745.1 Clostridia bacterium | reverse complement strand
ACACAAGCAATGTCCCGCCGAATTTATGATTACAATTATGCGCCGAATTATGATGAGAATTTCAGAAAGATTCGCGCTACTTAACGATTGCGGCAGCTTGATTACCGGCGAAAGCCTCGCTCAAGTTGCTTCGCAGACTCAGGAAAGTATATTGGTAACCAATAGCGTAATTGAGCAATTACCCGTGTTCCGACCTTTAATCGGTATGGATAAAGAAGAAATTATCAAGACAGCAAGAGAGATTGATACTTTTGACACAAGTATTTTACCGTATGAAGATTGTTGTACCGTGTTCTTGCCCAAAAATCCTGTAATCAAACCCAAGCTTGATATTATTGTAAAAGCTGAAGAGCGATTGGCAATGGAAGAGCTTATTGCGGTTGCAATGCAAAATACAGAAACAGTTATTATTACTCCAGAATACTAAAATCCTCTTTATAAAAAGGCGTTGGCGGCTCTCCGGTATAATAAATACCCTTTGTAGCGCTTTGCGAGCCGCTGATTAACTGTCCTTTTGATACAAAGAACGGCACGACCGAGTATATTGCGATACCGCTACGCGGCGTATCTGATAATACAGTTTTACCATTTTTACCGCTTATCGTATTGATTAAGGTTTTTTCCATTAATTGCTGTCTATAGATATTGTAGCTATAAAAGGGTAGGGCATCAAAGGTTATTTCGACACTGCCGCTTTCATTCTTAACCTCAAAATTATTTACATTAGGCAGGGAAAAGTATTCGGATACAGGCACCGTATTTTCTGTCGGCGCAAGATCGTAGATAATAAATTCGTCAGGAGTATAATCTCCTGCAAGCCGTAATGAATGATCATTCTCTATGGAATATTTATCAAAAGCGGTATTTTTCAAAGATTCGGGCATACGGAAGGCGTCAGGCGCGCTCTTATAGAGATTAGAAAGTATCTGCCGCGCCATTACAGTCGGATAACTGCCTCCAGTAATTTTATTATCCAGCATATTGTTAGACTTCATAGAGGAGTTTCCCTGCCATACGCATAAAGTGTCAAGAGAGGTGTATAGCGCGCACCATGCGTCACTGTTGCCTACTTTTGCGGCAACTGTTCCGGTTTTTGCGGCAACATCATATTTAAGATTGGATAGTTTTTTTGCCGTACCGTTTTTAACGGTATCCTTGAGCATATCGCTTATCATATATGATACTGCAGCATTGGTTGCCGCTTGCTCGTTTTTGTTATGCATATATAATATATTGCCGTATTTGTCGGTAATTTTATTGACAAATGTCGGTTTTGAGTAATTGCCGCCGTTTGCGTATGTCATATAAGCGCCGCAAATTTCTCTTTGAGTAACCCCTTCAGTCAGTCCGCCGAGCGCAAGCGCCAAGTTTTCGTCGGATTTTACGATTTTTATTCCCAGTCTTTGGGCGTAATTCACCGAATAGGGCACTGTTGTGTAG
>SACC01000465.1 GCA_009928745.1 Clostridia bacterium | reverse complement strand
ATATAAAACTGTGTCTGGTAAAATTAGACGTGACGTTAAAGGCAAACGTTTTCAAGGCACGTTTTCTTACGGGTATTTAACCGCAACGGAAATAAGCAATATAAATTCGTTATTAGATACACAAAAAACAGCTGGATATATCTCTGCTGAAATTGAAACTGCGGACGGAACGTTTACGGGCAATGTATTCTTAAGCATTGATGACACGCAAGTTAGGTTTTCGGCGGGCAAGTGGGTAGATTGGAAAATTGTTGTAACTGGGGTTGATTTAGTATGAGTATGTTCGATGGCGCAAAAGTATTATATAAACTCGTTGACCCGTCGATTGCTGCTGACACTCGAACTGATACGCCGTCGTCGAGTTCGGCGTTTTCCGATACTGCAAATTTAGATAATTTGTTGAACAAGAAAAAAGGCGCATACTTAGAAAAAGATTACTTTGTATTGGACGGGACGCATACTTTTTTGACGGCCGGAGATGATGTCGGCTGGGAAAGTTCTAACTTGTCCGATATCGACGGTGTGATTGCGGAAAGTTTGACATTTGAATTTGCGAATACACACGATAGCTACGGATTAACCGTAAACTTCCCGACAAATAGTTTTGCAAAAGATTTTTCGATTACATATTATGCGGGCATTTCTGTGTTAGAAACCGTAACCGTAACGGATAATGCGACTGCTAATTATCGCGATAATTCGTACGTTTTCGGCTGGGATAAAATTGTTATCGCAATTACAAAAGTTAATCCACAGCAACGCGCACGGATTTGGTCGGTTGTGTTCGGAATAAACGAGGAATGGAACGGCGACGATATTATTAAGATAACCGCTTCGAAATGTACTGATTTGACAGCGGAAAAAGTCGAGTCGGGCGAAGTGGAATTCGATGTTTACAACGACGGAGTTTTTGACATACAAGACATAAAAGACTTATCGCCCGCGGTGCAACGGAACATCGGAATTGAGGTGTCGTTTCGGCGTTCGGGTGCTTACGTTAAATTTGGGACTTACAAGTCGGCAGGAATACAAGTTGCCGATAAAGGTAGATTGCTTACTATATCTGGATACGACGAGTTTAATCGTTTAGGACAGACATATTTTCAAATCGGTAAAATCCCGTCTGTACAAAAATCGCTTGGTGCGTGGGCTGAAGAAGTATCTGCGGATTGCGGACTAGAACTCGAAATTGACGCGTCGTTATATAATATATATTCAAGCGGTTATATCGGTTATGTTCCGCACCGTGAAGCATTGAGATTAATTGCCGAAGCAGGAAACTGTATTCTCGTTATTGACAGCGACGGAAAAAATTATATTAAGCCGCATACACCGTCTATTTACGGCGCGATAACCGAAGATAATTTAATCGCTGACAGCGGTGAAATATCTAACGCGGACAAACTGGACGGAGTAGTCGTTGAGCGGTACACATACGCATT
>SACC01000464.1 GCA_009928745.1 Clostridia bacterium | reverse complement strand
CGCTTATACCGCGGGAGTCGTTTGATGTTCCGTTTATCGTCGTAGTCGCATTCCACGTTGTGGCGCTGTAATTGGCTTTCGTAATAGTAACAGCCACGGAAGGAGGAACCGTATCGCAGACCACAAGAGTGCTTGAAACAGGGTCAGCCGGGTTCTCCGCAAGGTCGGCTGCCTCGAAAGTAACAGTGTAAACCGACTCATTGATTAAAGTCACTCCGGTAAGCGTTATATCGGTAATAATCAAACTTTCAATAGTTGCGCCGCTTGTAACACCAAAAATACCAGTAATTCCGTTCTTTTCTATAAGATTAATATTCTTCAATACGCATCCGTTGCCAAGTATTACTCCTCTGAAAGGTATTGTCAAGTTGAACATCGGCTCAAGATCACGCTTTACTCCGCCGACTGCAAAGTCCAAAACAGTGGCATTTATAGTGTAATATGCGTCAGGGGCTTTTCTGATATTCAAAAAGTCCTCAACGCTGTTTATTTCTATCGGTTTTTCAGAAGTGCCCGAATTCGCGTCAATTTTCACAAATACAAGTTCTGCGGAGCGCGGAGAATTCATATATATCCCCTGACCGACCGCTTGTACGGAAAGATTATAAGTACCGTCTATTGTAATAATATTTTTTAGATCAAAGTATAGCGCGAACACTTTTTCGGCAAGTATGGAGCCGTCACAGTAAATGGTGTAACTTGAGGCGTAAGGTATAGCGTCGTAATACAAAATACCGCTAAAGAGTTCAATCAACGGAGTAGCTAATCTTTCGGGTACGCGAATAACGAGTTCCTCGCTAAAGGGCGAATCGTAATGCGTGAAGGCAGACGACAAAGCCTTGACTTTCACGGTATGTTCGCCTGCTGTTAAAACATTGTTATATGATGTGGCATCCGTAAAAATTTCCACCCCGTCCAAAACAAGAAGATAAGCTGCGGCATTATCTACCGAAAGCCAAGTTAACCCCGTCTCGGTATAGCGCAGGTTATGAGGTATATCTAAAGAAGGATTAGCCGTTGTAAGTTTGATGAATATTTCCTGCGACCATTTTGAGTCGCCGAACAATCCGTCTCCGTTGGCTTTTACGGCTAGAATATATATGTTAGTATCGTTAATCAGGAATGAATAAGTATTTTGGGCAACCGCAACATAGACAGTTTCGGACAAGGCGACATTGGTAATGGCAACGGTAAAACTCTCCGCATTCGCTACCTCATCCCAATTAACATTCAATCCTATCCATTCTATGTTCTGCGGAGTTGCAAGATTAGCGCGCAACTTGCCGTCTATAATTTTTATCGCTATCTCCGCGCTGTACGGCGAAGATTTATAATAAATATTGTCCCCTAAAGACTTAACTTTGACCAAATACTCACCATCTGCTAGTTCGCTAAAGTCATAAAATTCTGCGCTTTCCGTACTATAAAGAACGCCGTCAATATCAAT
>SACC01000463.1 GCA_009928745.1 Clostridia bacterium | reverse complement strand
TTGATTACGTCGTTGACGTAATCGTAATAGACAACCGAATACTGGTCGTTCAACGTGCGCACTACTCCGGTGCCGAAATTGACAGTAACGGGTTTCGCCGCGCCGGTATAGGCGTAGCTTGACACCGTCATCGTAATTGCCTCGGGATTACCGCCCTGAACGGTGATTACTTTAACGTATATATCGCCGAGCAGCAGCCCGAATGCCTTATCCTCGTTAATTATAGTAATTATTGCGCGGTAGGTACCCAAGCCGGACATATCCTCGGTGATGTAATAGAATCCGTTCTTATAAAGATATGTTTCAATTGTATAATCGGTATCTTTAACAAAACTTGCCTTACCCGAACAGGTAACGCCGAATATCTCCTCGGAATAATTGATCGTAACGGTGGGCACGGTGTAACTAACGGTGAACGCGAACCTGTATTCGTCACCCGCTTTCGCGACCGACTTACCGCTCTGCGAATAATCCTGCAAAAATCTTACTACGCCGAAATATTCTCCGACCGCGACAGGCGCAACCGATTGCTCCGCGTCGTCGTAATAATACTTGACCTCGTACAAAATAAGCGCGGGAGTGTTCTCGATCGGTGTAGCGGAATAGGAAAGCCGCGGATTAACAGCGACCGGAGAGCCGGTATACGTATATGAAGAGGTGATCAGATACTGAACTGTGTTGACTATCTGGAATTCGTAAGAAATAACATCGTCTTCAAATATTTTATAATCGGAATACGCCGCGCCGAACACGCCCTCGATATCCCTGTTGAACTTCATATCCACTCTGTATCTTCCGATTCCGGTAGGCTTATCGTAATCGTATCCGTCGTAAGGCAGATCCTTGAATGTTCCGTCGTCGTAACGCCAGTAGGTTAGCTCGTAGTCGCTCGGCAAAATGGTGTTGATGACCATAGAGAGCTCTTTTATTCCTATGCCTTCTGAAATAATAGTGCCTCCCGCTGCTTATTTAGCCAGCCTAGGGAAAATGAATATTTTTATTATTATCATAGTTGGAACGTTAGGAAGTTTAATTGGAGCAATCTTTAACTATGTAATTGGTTACTACTTGGGTAGACCCATTGTCTATAAACTTTCAGAACATAAGTATGCTAAATTTATTTTTATAAACAGAGAAAAAATGGAGAGAGCAGAAAAATATTTTCTAAAAAATTCTAAATCAGCTACTTTTATTGGTAGACTAGTCCCGGTTATTAGACAATTAATTTCAATTCCTGCTGGTTTTTGTAAAATGAATTTTACTTCTTTTTTGGTATATACAACATTGGGTTCGTTTATTTGGGTTACCATATTAGCTGGTCTGGGATATTTTATTGGCATGAATCAAGAATTATTTACAAAATACTATAAAGAAATTTTAATAATATTATCCTTGGTTGGTATAGCTTATTGTTTTGTAAAAATATATAAATCAAAGAAAATAAAAAC
>SACC01000462.1 GCA_009928745.1 Clostridia bacterium | reverse complement strand
GCCTTACTGATCGTATATTTACACGGGTAGGCGCAAGTGACGACTTAACGCTTGCTCAAAGTACCTTTATGGTAGAGATGATTGAGGTTGCCTCGATCATTCATAACGCTACCGCTAAAAGTCTTTTAATATTGGACGAAATCGGACGCGGCACATCAACATATGACGGACTTAGTATTGCTTGGTCAGTTATGGAATATGTTAGCGAAGTAATTAAAGCAAAAACATTATTTGCCACGCATTATCACGAGCTTACCGAGCTTGAGGGCAAGCTTGCCGGAGTCAAGAATTACCGAGTGCTAGTCAACGAACACGGCGAAAGCGTAGTGTTTTTACATCGTATCGCTCGAGGTGGTGCCAATAAAAGCTTCGGTATAGAGGTAGCTGCGCTTGCAGGAGTTCCCGCAGCAGTCACCAAAAGAGCAAAAGAGATAGCAAAATCGCTAGAGATGAAGGACAATAAGGACACAAATGGGATTTTGGTTAATTCTATGGGAGCCAAAAGGCACGAACAGATTAGTCTATTCAATAGTGATTCGAGCGGCGTCAAAGAAATACTTAAGGTACTGAAAGATACGGTAGTTGACAGATGCACACCAGTACAGGCAATGTTAATATTATCAGATCTTACAGAAAGGGCTAAAAATGTCAAAAATTAAAAAGCTTGATAGTTCGGTATACAATAAAATTGCAGCAGGCGAGGTAGTAGAGCGTCCGTCTTCTGTCGTTAAAGAGCTAGTTGAGAACGCTCTTGACGCAAAGGCTGATACTATCAGCATTTTTGTATGCGAGGGAGGCTTATCCGAAATTACCGTTACCGATAACGGCTGCGGAATAGAAAAGGACGATTTAGCAATTGCATTTTTGCCGCACGCGACAAGCAAAATCGCTACAGCAGAGGATCTTGTAAAAATATCCTCTCTAGGCTTCAGAGGCGAAGCGTTGGCAAGTATTGCATCAGTAGCTACAGTTGTGCTAAAATCAAGATATTATACCGAAGAATCAGGCAATTTAATTAAAGTTAGAGGCGGAGAAATTGTCGAACGCTCGCCGTGCGGTATTGCAAAAGGCACGATAATTACTGTTAGTAATTTATTTTATAATACCCCTGCAAGGCTAAAATTCTTAAAGAAGCCCCGTTATGAAGAAGGCGAAATTACCTCTCTTATCATAAAATTTATACTTGCCAATCCTTCTATCAAATTTAACTATTCTAATGAGTCAGGCGACATATTTTCTTCGCAAGGAGAAGGCTTGCTTAGCGCTATAAGAATTGTTTATGACAAAGAATTAGTAGATAGTTTGATTACAGTTAATAATATAAAGGGTAACTATTCTGTGAACGGGTATGTGTCTAACGCTAATTATTCAAAATCCAACAAAACTTATCAGAAAATAATTCTTAACGGAAGAATCATTAATAATATAACCATAAGCACGGCTCTTCATAAC
>SACC01000461.1 GCA_009928745.1 Clostridia bacterium | reverse complement strand
GTTTTTCCTGTGGGTATATTGGCAACTTTAAATGTTCCCGAGGCGTAGCCAAAGTTTGTTGTAGTTTCTACAAAACTTCCGTCATTATTAACCACGGTAGGGTACGATGCTCTTGATGCTCTTTCTCTGATTAGGTTTAGAAACATTTCGCTGTCTTTTTGTTTTTGTTGTTTCCAGCTTCCGCTTGTAAACATTCTGCTACCCATACGATAAAATGCAAAAACGCTTGTTATGAATATCGAAAAAATAGCGGCCGCCACAATAACCTCTACAAGAGTAAAACCGTTTTGTCCGCTATTTTTTCGTTTCATATTAAACCTTTGTGCATTGAATTATTTGGGTTGCAAATACCTGTCTATAGTTCTTATATCCAGCCTTGTACCATAAACGGGCAGTGTTGTTTTAAGTGTTCGGGTCAGCGATTTTATTGTGCCTTGGGTTAGAGTTCCCCAGGTGAAAGAGTCTGCATTATGCTTCGCGCTCTTGTAGCTGTCCCATTCACGCGCATCATCTTTGGCCTCAATAATAATCGGGATACCGAGCGGGAATTTTTCGGCTTTGTCACCGCCTTCACGGAAGATAATTCGGCTTCCGATTACTGTTTGCGCTGTTGAATCATAGCTTACACCGGGGTGAGACCAACTTGTGGGATAATTAACCGTTGTTGTCTGTGCTAAGCCGCTAATATCATAGTATTTATATGTTAGTTTAGGCATTGCCGCACCGGCATTGTCGGTTGCGCCCGCTCTTATTACCACTTCAACATTGTCTTCAACTTGTATGTTCCCCGGAGGGAACGCCGAAGTATTAAGGGCAGTGTTAAAGGGCACTTTAGTGAGGCTTATGATATTATTACCATCTCCGTTAAGATATGGCAAGGCAAATAATTCTTTTGCCCCATAATTGCCAATCTTACCGGTTGATGCATTCGCTGTCCAGACTGTTGCGGTATTATAGTTGTTAACAGCGCCTCTGACACCTGTTTTGAAGTTTGCAAACCAAGCAGCACCCGTTGATGTATTTGTGGACATTGACGGGAAATAAGAAATGCCGTTAGACTTTAACTCTTCAATTTGTCCGAAAGGTACCGGAGCAATGGTGTCTTTTATGTGCAATATAACGTTTAATTCTCTTTCGGGCATTTGATTTCCTGAAGAGTCAGATGCACTTATGAAGAACTTGAGGGGCGCATAAGAGGGGGTGTTATTCGCATAATTTGCAGGTAGTGTAATGCCC
The DNA here is from genome assembly GCA_009928745.1 of Clostridia bacterium. Classification (GTDB taxonomy): domain Bacteria; phylum Bacillota; class Clostridia; order Christensenellales; family CAG-1252; genus SACC01. The sequence goes on along the minus strand of SACC01000461.1, from coordinate 218 downwards.
GAGGTATTGTTTAGTTTATTAAGCGGCAACTCAAGATTTAACTTAGCATACAACTTACCAAAAGCAGTAACATCTTCATGCAAAGATGTGGTTTTTAGTGTTATACCGGTCAAGCTTTTGCCCCAGGCCGGAACAAAGGGATTTTTTGTAACGCCGCTGCCGGTTGAAGAGGGAATATTATAGGACACTTTCAGATATCTGTTGTCGTTATTGAAAAC
>SACC01000460.1 GCA_009928745.1 Clostridia bacterium | reverse complement strand
TCCTGCCTTGCCTTGATCCTGCATCAAATCGTTATTTTACGTTTACCACAAGTCAGCCGAAACAAGCGCGGCCTCTACCCTGTCAAGGTCTCTAAGCATGTGATACGCTTGTGCTACGCTGATTTTCTTTTCTTTACACTCCCTGATGATCCTGCCATGCATGACAGCAGACGCAATAATGATTGTATCTGCATCACGCTTTGATAATGACACCAGTTTTTCACGATCCATGTTTTTCTCCTCCTAATAGTAAAATCATTGTTTTATGAATAGCATTGAAGCTCGTGCGCTTGTCTGCTATATGTGCGCTCATGTGAGCGCGTCGATTAGTTTGTCGGTGAATCTTTTTTTAGCAGCATATCGGAGTCAATCAGTCTCAGGCCTCACTCGTCACTCGCCTTTATCGCTCTCCGCCTCTCAAGCGGATCGTCGCGTTATTATGCGTCCGTCCAGTCGTCGCCTTTAGTCTCATGCTCCGCGCCTATTCACTTAGCAAGGATCATCCCGCCCGTTTGGCAGCCGTTTGGTTAACCTCCCTCCTCCTCTTTGATTGCCTTAAGGATACCATTATAAGTTGTTATTGTCAACAACTTTTATATATATTTGTTGCGTTATTTTCAACTGATTTTATATATGTGCTATAAGTTTTTACTTATGGCTATTGATTTCGCTGATTTTCCCTGCCTTTCATCCAATTTTTGCGTTATTTGCAGATTGACTTTATCAGCTTGCTTCATATGCCCTTAAACGCCCTTTAAACGGCCTTATTTTCGCCTCCATCCTAATATGACGATACCATGTATAGCAGCATAGCAGACTATATATTAATATTGCAATATGCTATATATAATAATATCCATGCGCTCCAGAATATCCGCGAATAATCCGTATGAGATAATCCGCTTCCTGCTCCATGCTATGCGATCAGATAACAGATCAGACTATAATAGCAAGCACATATATTAGATAGTCAATTGCAGCTTTTCGCCAAATCAAAAAAGCAAGGGAAGAATCAGCAGGATCAGCATGATGATATATGCTCTTGTGCTCTTGCCATGCTCTACATTTTTTTGCTTCATGCTCTTGCCATGCTCCTATGCCTTGACGCATTGCGCATGATACAATCTTTGCGCTCATCGATTGCATCATATATTTATAAGTTGCTATATATATTCGCTCTCCATGCTCCACGTGTTTTCTACGTTTCCAGCCTCTCTTTTCTTCGGTGATTCGCCTGCAATGCCTTGATATATAACAACTTTTTTAAGTGTAAAAATATGTATAGATAATTTTTGGCTTGCTCGGAAGAAGCATTGATATATATGGGGAGCATGGGAAATTGTTACAAAAATGAAAAATCAAAAAAGAGCGAAAAAGCAAGGCAGGACAACGGCTCCCGGCTTTTTTGCCCAAAATAGGCATAAAATGAGTATTTGATTTTAAGCCTCCATGCAAT
>SACC01000459.1 GCA_009928745.1 Clostridia bacterium | reverse complement strand
AAAGAATACTTTGACTTAGGAGGAGTTACCTCAGTTCCGGCCGATACCGTTGCCCAAGTTGGCGCGGCGTTATCATCAATCGTTGTGTCAGGAATAGCGTCTTCGTATATAGTCGTTGAATTATCTGCTATGGCCGCAACCTTGTAAAATGTAGTATCAGCAACAACCGCCGCTCTTGAATCGTTTCCTAACGTTCTGTATATGATTCTCTGCGTTGTTCCTTCAGGTCCTAAAGGAATATCCGTCAGCTTTATATTTCTTACGCTTGAGCCGGTTAAGATAGGATTTGACCGCGAGGATGAGAAGGAATATGTGGAACCGTCGTAGTATGCTATTTTATATTGATACCAACCCGAAGCGTCAAGATTATCTCCTGTATTAAGTTCTGCAAAAGGAGCGCCTAAATCCGTAATCAAATCCCCAGCGGTTCTATGTCCGTCAGTATTGGCTGTTGCTAATAACGATCCATCCCATTTCTTCGCGTTATTAGTTCCATTCATTCCAATAGCCATGTCTTTATAGGTTATCCATGACCAACGTCTTCCGTCAGAAGCGCTTGCATATAAAGACGTGCATACGCCTTCATCGCTTACATAATCAACATAAGTAGAAGAAGTTTGTATTATATATTTTGAATCATCAGACTTATAAAATCTGTATAAAGATTTAACCGGCGCGGCATGACACTCTGACAATTTAAGTCTTTTATTGCGCTTAGATATGCTTCCATATTCATCGTTCGCATTGACGTTAAGAGCTTCAGTTGCCGATCCGTCCTTGATAAGATACGGAGACACATGGCTTTTAAGCATATCGCTAAAATTCTCAATAGAATAAAACTGATCTCTTCCTATGGGCATTTCTTGCGCATGCGCCGTTAAGCTAATAAAAGCAAATATTATGAATAATAGCTTTTTCATAAAACCGTCATCCCTTGGTTATCGTTTGTTTGCGCACGTTTAGCTTTAATCTTTAAAGATGCCTTTCTACACTCTAAATAAAACTCTCTTTGTCTTAAATCAACATCTGTTACGTTTCCATATTGAGGGCTTAATTTCCATCGGCAATATGCTAAGATAGCGTCATCAATAGGAAGTAAGGCCGTAAGCTCAGTTTCATTTCCTGAAAAAGGATAATGATCGTTAGTCGTCATTGGATTAGCTTTTTTGATATGATATAATCTAAAAACTGAATCATCGCTTGTTAATGCTGGAGGATAAATAATAAGATCATCGCCGTCTATTCCGTAATAAAGAGGAATATCAACAGATTCAACGTTAAGGAAATCAGGGAATTGTTTTGAAATCCAATCTTCAGTTTTAGGAGTTATCTTTTGCCATTCGTCATTTGAGTCTTTTATATATAATCCTTTTTTATCTTGCCCTAAATATAAAGGCGCATTCTCAGCAAGGCTATATATTCGTTGTCCGGCCTCAACGTTAAACTCAGTAAACCC
>SACC01000458.1 GCA_009928745.1 Clostridia bacterium | reverse complement strand
GCATGATGGGCGGATACAAGGCGATAATCAATGTGCTTGCATCTAATTATGCAGGAAGTCTGCAAAGCGATGTGCTTTTTTCAAAATTGCGCGGATACAAAAGCGCGCTATCGCACGCAATGGACGGAGAGAATGTACCCGTTGAAGTCTATGACAAATTGCTTGCTGCAATTCATAAAGCAATACCGTATCTAAAGCGCTACATTGCCTACCGTAAGAAAAAACTGGGATATACTCAGCATAAAGCGTACGATATGTATGTGAATGTGCAGCGCAATAAGGAAATCAAGCTGTCATACGACGAGGCGTTCGCGCAGGTACGTGAGGGTCTTGCGCCTCTTGGAAAGGACTATATCGCGCTGCTTGATAAGGCGAAAAATGAAAGATGGATAGACGTTTATGAAAGCGAAGGTAAGAGGAGCGGCGGATATTCTTGGGGCTCTAACGGTACTCCGCCCTATATTCTGTTGAATTATAACGGCACTATGCACGAAGTCTTTACGATAGCTCACGAACTGGGGCATAGTATGCATTCGTATTTGTCGGACAAGAGACAACCGTACGCTAAGGCGCAATACGAAATCTTTGTAGCGGAAATAGCGTCTACTGTCAATGAAATGCTGCTTATCAGACATATGCTCAAGGGCGCTAACGCGGCGTTGAAAAAATATCTATTGACCTACCTTCTCGATATGTTTAAAGGCACTGTCTTTAGACAAAGTTTATTCGCAGAGTTTGAAAAAGAAGCGCATGAAGTTATTGAAAAAGGGGAAGGACTATCCTCGGATGTTTTGTGCAAAATATATGAGGACTTAAATATTAAATATTACGGTTCAAAATATATTACCGATGTGGTAAAATATGAATGGGCAAGGATACCGCATTTTTATAAAGCCTTTTATGTATATAAGTATGCGACCGGACTGATTGCGGCAACCGCAATATCCGAAAGCATATTTAGCGGCGAGCCTAACGCAATTGAGAGGTATATGGAGTTTTTATCAGCAGGCGGCAGCATGCCTCCCTTAGATATCCTAAAAACCGCAGGTGTTGATTTGTTGACTGACGAGCCGTACAAAAAAGCGTTCGGCTTGTTCGCAGCTACACTTAAGGAGTTGAATTATTTATGAAAAAGATGGCATTTGTGTTCGTCATAGTATTGATTGCGATTATTGGCTGCGGTTGCGCAGAAGTAACTTATACCACTTATAATACCTCAGCTGGCGGCAGGATTATGGAATGGACAGTAACCCTTGAGCAAGCAGAAATAAATAAGGCAAAATCATTTATTGACGTTAAGCAGGAAGTTATAGATTTTTTGCAAGAGGAAGCGGACAGAAGGCTTGCCCAAGGTAGAAATGCCGAAGTAATTATTGATGCAGATAACCCGTTGAAGATTACCCTGAGAGAAAGCTACGATTCGCTTTCCGAGATGTATGCAATATATGGTTATACAG
>SACC01000457.1 GCA_009928745.1 Clostridia bacterium | reverse complement strand
GCGCTCCTTATGTAAGAAGTTCTTACAGGGCGGATGAGTATATAAATCCGGAGAATCAGCTATGAAGATAGCAGTGACAGGCGGGGCGGGTTTTATAGGAAGTGTTTTTTTGTGGAAGCTTAATATGCAGGGCATAAAGGACATTATCGTTGTGGATGTTGGTTATAAGGCCAAAGACAGCGCGAACATAAAAGGTAAAAATATTACCGCATATATTGAGCGCGATGATTTTCGCAGGCTTATTGGGACGGGCCGCATGGATGATGCCATAGATGTGATAGTGCACTTGGGCGCCTGCGCCGACACAACGCAGACGGACAGCAAATACCTTGACCATAATAATTTTTTATATACTAAAGAGCTTGCCCTGTGGTCAATAAAGAATAATAAGCCTTTTTATTACGCTAGCAGCGCGGCGACTTATGGCAGCGGAGAGTTGGGTTATAGTGATGATGATTCATCCACTTTGAAACTTCAACCACTGAATGAATACGGCCGGTCAAAACATAAATTTGATCTTTGGGTATTAGACAATAAGATTGCCGATAGGGTGGTGGGTTTTAAATTTTTTAATGTCTATGGGCCCAATGAATATCATAAACAGGATATGAGAAGCATGATTAATAAAGGGTATTATCAGATAAAAGAAACCGGCAGGCTTAAGCTTTTTAAGTCATACAAACCGGAATATGCCGATGGCGGACAGATGAGAGATTTTGTATATGTAAAAGACGTTGTTGATATAATGTGGTTTTTTTTATCAAATCCCGGTAAGAGAGGGATATATAATGTGGGCACCGGCCGCGCTTATACCTGGAACGAGTTAGCGCGCGCGCTATTTAAGGCTTTAGGCAAAGAGCCTGTTATAGAATATATTGACATGCCGCAAAATATTAAACAACAATACCAGTATTTTACCAAGGCTGTTATTGCTAAATTAAGATCTGCCGGATGCGATCACAGTTTTATGGATATGGACAAGGCTGTGAAGGATTATGCGGGCTATCTTGGCTCTGGAAAATATCTGTGACCCGCTTATTTTTATCAGGTTATCGCACCGCACTTATCTATTATCCGCGTGACAATAAAGGTAATCTTGGATCCTTCAAATACTCCTGTTCGTCGTATTTTCAGGATGCATTCGCACTTAGATCCTGATAATGCTCCCGTATGCTATATTGACATCTGGATCCTTCAAATACTCCTGTTCGTCGTATTTTCAGGATGCATTCGCACTTATAAGTTACGCTCCCTGGCGGTCGCGTAACTTATATTCACAATTAGATCCTGACAATGCTCCCGTATACTGTATTGACACCTGGATCCTTCAAATACTCCTGTTCGTCGTATTTTCAGGATGCATTCGCACTTATAAGTTACGCTTCCTTACGGTCGCGTAACTTATGTTGATGTTTGGATCCTTCTAATGCTCCCGTTGGTCGCATTATCAGGATTAATTC
>SACC01000456.1 GCA_009928745.1 Clostridia bacterium | reverse complement strand
ACGTATAAGTACGACTTAAAAGATTAACGCAAAGTAAGCGAACAATGTTAACTTTTCTCGGCGTGTTTGAGGTATTTATTCATTACTTACTTAAGCAATATTGATATCTTTAAGCGTGCCGCGGTAGGTGTTATTTATCTCGGCGAGCGCCTGTCTGTTCGCGGTCATATCGACATCCGAAAGCAGCTCGACGAGGAATTGATACGCTCTTTCTGTGAACTCCATAAGGTTGCCGCTTTTGAATACGATATACGCTTTGTCAGCGACGCCGTCGGCGCGTTCGGGTCGGTTATCGGTGTTGTCCCTTTCGACATACGCGATTGTTTCAACGTCGACGCGCTCAAGCTGCAATCCGTTGGAAAGATTAGCCATAACCACCTCGCCGCCCTCGCGCATCACTCCGTAATCCATTGCCCCGCTGACCGAATAAAATATTCTGCCGCCGTTATTTTCTACGAACTCTTTGAAAAGCCCGGCACGCTGATATACAAGGTTTTTATATATATCCTCATACTCCTTTCGCTCCGCCAGCTCCTTTTCAATCATTTTGCGGTTCTGAAAATTGATTACAAATCGATACACGGCATATATTAACGCAATCGCGCCCGTAGCCGCAAGCGTCGAGGGCATCGTATTTGATCCGGGAACAACTATCATGGTTACGAAACATAATATAAAAGCAAAAAATATAAGCCCGAAAACCCAAAACGCCTTTATTCTTGCATTTTTCGGCAGACTTTGTCTTGCCATTGCTATTTTCTGCTCGGCGAATATGAGTTTCGTGTTGAGCTCGTCGATTTTTGCCTTATAATCTTCGTATCCTATCATAAAAAAATTATAACATAACGGCGCTTGATAATGCAATACGGCGCCTTTATGAAAACCGGAATTGTTGTAAAATTTGAGAGAACAAAACGCATTTTGCCCGCTCTTTAACAATTGGGAGCAAAAATAATAATAATCGTCAAGCAAGCGGTTATTTGAGGAGTGAACAAATAGTAGTGTTGATACGGGCTACGTGTGGCGCGTCGGCTTGGTTGCGTACGCCTATGTACGCGCCCATCGCCGTCTTACCGCCTATTGCCCGTCTGAACCCCACTCTTTGCCACTCCTCATTAATCCATATGCCTTGTCCACTCCCGTTATTTGACCGGGAATTCGCCGGCCTCTCCGCTCATTCTTTTGTATATATAAGCTACTAAGCGATCGGCGTACTCGGCTTTCAGTCCGAGCGCCTGCTCGGTCAACAATCCTTTATAATCGGGATAGAATACTGACAGCGTCTTCGTCTTGAACAGCTTGTCCACCGTATTCTCCTTGAGTACACAGCGCGTAACGGACGAATACACTATCGCAATGCGCTTTCTTTTGAGCCCGTAAGTGATAATCAACGCGTCGTTCTCCTCTTTGAAAAACACCGTGAAATAGTTGTAAAGATTCATCGCCGCGCCAAGACCTATAATCACC
>SACC01000455.1 GCA_009928745.1 Clostridia bacterium | reverse complement strand
GGGTAATACAGTATTGTGCGTATCTTCGCTTTGGGGTCGATGATAAAAACCGCCCTAACCGCCTGCGTATTGGATTGACCCGGCTGGATCATGCCGAATTTATTTGCGACATCCATACGTATATCCTCGATCAGAGGGAATTTGACCTCGACATTCTTCATACCGTTCCATTCAAGTTCCTGAATTTTCCGCAGCCATGCGATATGCGCGTACAGCGAATCCACGGACAAGCCTATAAGTTCCGTATTAAGCGCTTTGAACTCATCCGCCATAGTTGCGAAGGTCATAAATTCTGTCGTGCAAACCGGTGTGAAATCCGCCGGATGGGAAAACAGGATGACCCATTTCCCCTTATAATCTTCCGGGAAATTGATAGTCCCCTGTGTGGTGACCGCCTTGAACGACGGGGCCTGATCTCCTATAAGAGGCATTCTTATGGTACTGATCTCTTCCATTTTAGCCATCCTTTCAATGTTGCCGGAATTTTGTATGCCGGCATAATATAATTATTAACTAAACTTAAAACATACGATTTATGTTTGGTTTAACATATCATAATAATGATTGCTGTAAGTTTCCGTAACTTTATTACATAACTGCACAAGCATTCCGTCAATATGTGCCCTTTATATATTCTATGATGTCATCCTTTTTATTTTTAAGCTTACCTTCCATCACTTTTTCCATACAATCTTTTAATATAACGCCTATCTGCTTTCCTTGCGGAATACCCATTGAAATCAGTATTTCTCCGTTTACGTCAAGGTCAGATAATTTAAAGCACTGTTTTTGAGAAATTATTTCCTCCGCGATACGCTTTATTTTCACCAAGCTTTTTGTTCTTGTGATATATTCGGCGTTTTGCGACAATATGTCCGCTTTTTTAAGTTCAAGCAGCATAAAGAAGCTTTCTTCGCCCATGATACCGAGTATTTTTTTAACAGATAAAGTGTTTTCGTTAATAGGTCTGTCGTGATAATAAACAAGGTCATGGACAGCTGATATAATTTTATTTTCAGATTTTAATCTTCTCATTATTTGAACAGTCTTCTCTGCGCCCGCTTCGGCGTGACCGTAAAAATGTCCCGTTCCTGTTTCGTCAGCAGAAAAGGTGTCCGGTTTCGCAATATCGTGGAACAATGCCGCAAGGCGGACCGCAAGGACTTGCGGCGAATTATCGACCGTGTGTATGGTGTGTTCCCAGATATCAAAGCAATGATACGGATTTAACTGGTCAAAGCCTATGGTTTTCCCTAATTCGGGTATAACCGCGGTAAAAACCGGCGCAAATTTAAGCATAAGATCACCACAACCCTTCCCCATTAGGAAGCCGCAAAGTTCCGCATTTTTACGTTCGGCGGAAACATTGTCAAGCAGTTTCACGTTCTTCAAAATGCTCTCTTCGGTTGCGCCGCCTATTTTGAATCCGTAAGACGAAGCGAACCGCAGCGCCCGCATTATCCGCAGA
>SACC01000454.1 GCA_009928745.1 Clostridia bacterium | reverse complement strand
TACTGATAAAATTATTAATATGTCCGTTTTCGTATTCGGGGGTTACTCTTATATCAAGCAGTGTAATGTCTTTGCGGTCAACTAGCTGTTCTACATCATGCCAATGGAATATTTTGACCTTATCAGTCATTATGTTTTCAATGGTATAGCCAGCCATATTAACCGGATCTTTTGCCGACGAATAAGGCGGCGCGTAACATAGCTCAAGCTCGGAAAGGTCTATCGCTGTCATCTTGGCGCGAATCGCTGTTGCGAAGACGTCTGCGCGCTTATCCACTCCGTCGTATCCGACTATCTGCGCGCCTAGTATTAGCCCCGTATCTTTATCGAATATAGTTTTTATACTCATATTGACAGCGCCCGGATAATAACCTGCGTGACTGCCCGAATAGGTAAAGGACTTTTCATAGTTCAAGCCTAGCTTTTTGGCGGTTTTTTCATTGATGCCGGTTGACGCGACAGTAAGATCAAAGACCTTCAATATTGCGCTGCCCTGCGTGTTTTTGTATGCGCTACTTATTCCGCAGATATTATCGGCGGCGATTCTGCCCTGTTTACTAGCAGGACCCGCAAGCGGCACCATTGCGCTTTTGCCGGTAATAAAATCCGTCACTTCAATTGCATCGCCCACCGCATATATATTGTCGTCAGCAGTCTGCATTCTTTCGTTAACTTTTATACCGCCTCGCTCGTTAAGAGGTAATCCGGCAGCCTTAGCCAACTTGCTGTCAGGCTTAACACCAATAGCAAGTATAACAAAATCGGCAGCGATAGTATTGCTACCCGCAATAATTGCGAGCGCACCATCCTTTTCTATAATCTTATTGAGACCAGTTGAAAGCATCAGCTCTACGCCCTTAGCTCTCATATGGTTATGCACATCGGCAGCCATATCGTAGTCTATTGGCGCAATTACCTGATCTGCAAGCTCAACAAGCGTTACTGCAATACCTTGCGCAATAAGGTTTTCCGCAAGCTCAACACCGATAAAACCCCCGCCCACAACTACGGCTTTTTTGGGCTTATTGGCATCAATATAATCTTTGATTTTGTAGGTATCAGGTATATTTCTCAAAGTAAAAACCCTATCGGAGTTAATGCCCTCGATAGGGGGTCTGATAGGCTCGGCGCCTGGCGACAGTATCAACTTATCATAGCTTTCTGCATATTCTTTGTTGTTCTTGCTATCTTTGACCGTAACTGTCTTTTTCTCCCGATTAATTGCAGTGACTTCAGAAAAAATACGCACATCCACATTAAGTTTTGCGTTGAAGTTTTCGGGTGTCTGCACCGTCAGCTTACTTTTGTCCTTAATCTCTCCGCCTATATAATACGGCAGACCGCAATTAGCGAAGGAAATATATCCGCCTCTTTCGAACATTATAATTTCGGCATGTTCGTCAAGCCTTCTTAATCTCGCTGCAGCTGTCGCGCCGCCCGCTACTCCACCGACAATCAAAACCTTCATAC
>SACC01000453.1 GCA_009928745.1 Clostridia bacterium | reverse complement strand
AATTAATGTAAGTATCCATTGTCGAAAGTTCATCACTGTATGTTTTTGTGACAGGTCTTTCACACCCCCAAAGCAAGAGGCCTAAAGACAAAATGATTATAAGTAATATGTAAACAAAATGTTTTTTCATACAATATAGCCCTTTCCTTGATTTTGTATGGGGATTCGCTTGCAAATCATAAAAGCGATAATACCTATAAAAATTCCCGTAACCATGCCAGAAACCAAAAGTGCTGGCATGTAAATAAAAAGCTTGGCATTGTAAACCACCAAGGCTGCCATAGATAGCTGGCCAAAATTATGGGCTACTCCACCAGCCATGCTTACTCCTACCATACCAAAGCGATTAGTTTTCTTTAATAAGTACATTATTGCGAAGCTTAGCAGTCCCCCAGACAATCCATAAGCCACGGCAAATAAATTCCCGAAAAGGAATCCTGATAAGGAAATTCTCAAAATATTAATAACTAAAGCAGACCCCGTACCTATGGTATATAGGGCTACCAAAATGACTATATTAGCCAAACCTATCTTGATGCCGGGAACAGCCGTAGTTAAAGGCAAAAGCACCTCAACATATGAAAATATCAAAGCTAATGCCGTCAAAACAGCGCAAAGCGCCAGCTTACGATTCATCATTTCTCCTATAATACCGCATCTACTTCTGATCCCTTACCTTCGATAAATATAGCTACTTGATTAGGCAAGCAAACTATGGGCTGATTAATACGGCTAATCCTTCCTTGTTTTATACACTCTTTTCCAGGGCAATCAGCCTCTACCATGCTGACGCCACCATCAGCGATGAGTATTTTATTATGATGACCGCCGATATCAATCTTTACCTCACGAGTTTCAAATAAAGAATAAACACCGTAAGTTTGTCCTCTTACGGTAATTCGAACTGCTTCCCCCTTTTCGCCTCCAAGCCCAGCAATAAAGAAAGCGGCACCGCAAATTATTATTAATATCACCCCTAATATGATGTCTGCTTTCTTAAACATTTTCATTTATATATCTTTGCATAGCTCCTTATTATTCCCTACATGCTACTCTCAACCATCTAAAAACAGAATTTACTCAATAGCTCAAAAACTACACTTTACAAACTCCCTTAACTGCAATATTAATCAATCAAGGACCTTAACTTGAACGATTGCTCCCTTGTTTATGGCTTCTAGCCCAGCCTTTATTTCCACATATCCGTCGGCATCTTGAAGCCCAGCGAGACCTTACTGCAAAACTTCTCCATGTCTCACCTCATACGATAACCTACACCTCGGGCGCATCGGAATCTAATGCGTTGGTCATGCAATCACTGCTCTGGCGCCGGTCGAAGGGACGAATCATACTTGGGTGTCTGGAACATGATTCCATCTCCCGATTTCGACGAATTCTTGAATTTCATGGCTTCGAAGTTGTAATTGTACCTGCACGTAAGGGAATAATCGATCCAGAGGAAACAGCATCAA
>SACC01000051.1 GCA_009928745.1 Clostridia bacterium | reverse complement strand
AAATTTTTTATAAAAGACATAAGCTATTTTTTACAAAATGAGTTTCGCATTATTTTCTTATCTAATAATAAAGATAAATTTACTCCTTTAATCCCCAAAAATAATAACTTTTTTAGATTAAAAGTACCATCTTTAAAAGCATATATAAATGTTGATATGGAACAAGATGCTATTAGACTTTACTTACCTACAATACAATAGTTACGCCGAAAAAGAAAGGACTTTCAGTTATGGAAGTCCGTCATAATAGGCGTTACCGTAGCCGCGGGCGACGCCGTAAAGGGTTCGAATACCGAGTGGACAACTAAAAAGGCAGTCTTGCGACTGCCTTTTGGTGTACCACGAGGGATTCGAACCCCCGGCCTTTTGGTCCGTAGCCAAACGCTCTATCCAGCTGAGCTAGTGGTACAAGCATATTTATTATATGGAGCAATTATGATAATGTCAATTGTTTTTAAGATTTTACATTATTTTGCCGCAATAATTTTATAAAGACAAAAACATTATGAAAATAAAATATATAAATTTTTTAGTATTGACATAATCTAATTTAAGCACTATACTTAATCATGAGGAGCTTATGAAAATAAAATTTATTACTGCGATTATTATTATAGTTTTGTTGACACTACTTTTCGCCGCTTGCAAAAAGCCCTACGAAAAAGAAGCTGCCTTTGCTTTTAGTTATTACAATACAATATATGGATATAATGATATCGAAATTGAAACTGTAGATAATAATATTGCGATGGGAGATAACAAAGAAGAAGCCTTACTTTATCTTGTCGAACTAGCAAAAAGCAATCTTGTTTTGTTGCCTTACGCTTCGAAAATCGCAGTTGCAGAAGGTAAAACAACCGCCGGCAAGTTAGGTTATGTAAATATGATTGCTTCAAGTATTTTTATAGCTAAGGAAAATAGCTGGTATTTTCAAAGCATTTCAAAATTTAATGAGGCAAAACCCGATATGCTTCTGCCTATTATGCAGCCAGTCCTTGATAAAGCAGAGAGGCACTTTTCCGAAGATAGTCAATCCGTCTTTGTACAGAATATAGGCAAAAAAGGTAATATCTGCGCGCAAGAAAATTTTCCTTACAATACTTGCGATTTTTCTAAAGCATCTGGGAGTGAATACGCTATCGCAGATACCACAGATTACAGAAATGATTTCAACAACATAAGCACTTTCGTTATAAACAACGAAACTATCGTTAGCGAAGGCATAAAGGTCAGCCGCAATAGCAATTATTATGTCGTAGAATTTGAGCTTGATTTATCCACCGAACAAGCAAAAGAAATGGCTACTGCCATACAACGGGACTATCTGCGCCAATTATCAAAATTACCCAGTCTTAATTATGAAAAGATTGAAATTGCGCTTGAAATATGGGACAACGGTCTACCAAAATCAATGACAGTATTAGAAACCTGGAAGGGACAGATGACTATTTTTTTGATTGAACTTACAATAGACTCTGTTAATACCACAAAACATTATTATTCTTATCATCCTGACGACTCGGATTATGAAAAGCAAAATGTTTGTTTTTGCCAAAATCAAGAGTAATTACATTCTTCAATTTTTCCAATAGTATTATTTTTGTTAAATAAATAATTGGAATAGTAAAATAATGCTATTAAAACGCCCAAACCAAGCAGTACAACTACATAGTATGTCACTACAAAAATGGTATTTTGAGAAATATTAGGCCAAACATAATCGAGAATCTTTGCTTCACATACATTTTTAAGCACAACATCCTTATCGTTAACCAAAACGGCGTGCATTAAATAATGCCAGCATACAATTTGGGCTAATCCGATAGGCATATGCCAAAATTGCTTGCTTGGCAACTTGATTGTGCTTAGCACAAGCATTCCGCCAAAATATAAGGCATTATGAAAAACTGACGCGGTAATAAGCTGATATACAGTATCCCGTTCAAAAAAAGTCTTTGCCGATGCAATCCAGCCCACATTAAAGAAAACTCCTGCAAGTAATGCGGTGAACGCCCCTATCGGCAACATTTTTTGTGTTTTTCGTGATACAAGATAAGATATAGGAAACAAAAAATACGCAATCTGGCTCAATTCCATAGGTACCTTATGATGCATACCCATTATCTGATAATAAGCGTATTCGATTGTCTTAAAAGACAAAAGGATAATACATATTACAACAAGCGCTATGTTCCTTATTACTTTAAATTTATCTTTTTTCAAGACAAATACAGCTAAATTAACTCCTGCAAATATTAATGCCCCCAGTATATTTGCCCATAAATATTTCAATATTGTAATCTCCTTTTGAATAGCTTCAATAAAGATTATTATGCTTTTTTGTTATTATCAAACTGTCCAATGACATAACCTTTGCTATATTATATAAAATCTACAAGAGATTTTAGCTTATATTGTCAAAATTTAATATATACTCATGCGGAAAAAGTTATTCTTTAATTGTAATATAGGCGATTACCGCAAAATGGTCTGACGCATAACTGCCATACTCTTCTATATCGTTATTGCTTACTTCATACTTGCTTACCTCAAAATTGCCTTTTGAAAGAAAACAATAATCAATTACTTTGCCTTGATAATTATTGGAAAAGCCGTTGATTGTACTGGTGTCAGGCATAGTTATTGGCGCGACAAGCCTGCTATCCTCTAAATGTTCGGTTATTGATGTGTAATACGAAGTTACCGGTGTAAAATTAAAATCGCCGATAAGTATACACGGGTATTCAAGATTCATTCTTGCCTTTATCAACGCGACACTCTCCGGCACGCTGATTTGTCCAAAGTCCAAATGAGTATTGTATACATAAAAAACTTGTCCTGTCGCTTTCAGCTTGAGCTGCACATAAGTGCATACTCTGTAATTATTGGCGTCCCAGCCCTTACTCATAATATCAGGGGTAGCGGATAACCAAAATGTTCCGCTGTCTAATAATTCAAACTTTGCTTTTTTATAAAATATCGGCGTTGACTCGGCAACGGTAAACAGTACCGAAGAATCAGTGCGATAGGTGACGACATAATCATATACGTCCGAATAATCAGCCGCGAAATACTCCATATGCCGCTCGCCTGCCTCTTGCATACCGAATATGTCGGGCGAATAGGAGTCTATCTTGTCTTTTAACCGCGGATACCTGTTGATTAGCGCAAGTTCGTTATTATCTATATCAAGCAGCGAGGTGATTTTTATATTGTAACTCATTATTACGATTGTATTATCTTCTTTGGCTTCCTCTTTACAGGACACAAATGTAAGAGAAATCATAACCATTATGGTTATCATAGCAACAAAAAACAACTTTTTCATATATTCTCCTCATCGCCAGCGATATTCATATATACAATAAATTATAATACATTTATATAAAAATAACAATATAAGTTATTTTGTAAAAAACCAACGTCTGATACTCAAAAATCAATCCTTAATTAATTACTGTCTTTAGTGCTTAAATAAAAATATACGCTGTTATATATGGGATTCCTCCATTGCGCTATCGCTTCAGTCGGAATGACAATTGTAATTAATACTGTCATACCGACCGTATTTATGTCATCCCGACCGTAGCGGAGGGATCTCTCTTGCTTGTAGCGGAGGGATGTAACCATATTAAAGAAAATTTATTGAATTCTTTTATTCTTCAACAGCAATGCCGAGCTCAACACCACAAGTATTGAGGTGAAATTATGCACAACCGCGCCCGTTACGGGCGTTAAGATACCAAACAGCGACAGCGTTACCGCAACAAAATTTATACTCATTGCGATTACGATATTCCGCTTTATTGTCTTTAGCACTCTTTTTGACAAAATCAATGTATCCCGCACTTTTGCAATATCGCTGTTAAGTATTGCCATATCCGCAGTATCGAGCGCCATATCATTGCCCAATGCGCCCATTGCGATACCGCAGTCAGATAACTTTAGCGAGGGCGCATCGTTGATACCGTCGCCTAACATGCAAACTTTGTTGCCTGCTGTCTGCAATTCGGTAATAATCATTTGCTTATCGGCAGGTAAAAGCGAATGTCTGATATTGCTGATACCGCTCTGCTCTCCGATAAATTTTGCGCTGGCTTCATTGTCTCCAGTAAGCATGATCGTATTGTAGCCTTTCTTGGTGATATCAGAGACTATGACTTTTGCGTTATCCCTTAGCGTATCCGAGAAGGAAACTGCCGCAACGAATTTTTCGTCAATAATACCTGCGATTACCGTTTTGCCCTCTTTCATCTCGTCTATTGCGAATGTTTGCAAAAGTATATTGCCGTAACCGCGCTTAATAGCATAATCATAATTATATATTTTGATGTTTTTATCTTCAATCTTGGCTTCAATCCCTATTCCTTGTAAAGTAAGGGTATCGGTTGGTACGGGCAATTTAACTTCACCTGCATATTTTACCGCCGCCCTTGCAATCGGGTGCTCCGAATATGCTTCAACACCTGCCAAAAGCCTTACAAATTCCTGTTTGTCAACGCCGTCCGCCACCGCAATATCAGAAAGCTTAATTTCGCCAGTCGTCAGCGTACCGGTTTTGTCAAAGCATATTGTATCCACATGACTTAACGCTTCGAGCGATTGTCCGCTTTTTATAAGGACACCGTTTCGCGCGGCATTACCTATACCTGCCGCAATTGCTGTCGGCGTTGCTAAGGCTAAAGCGCAGGGACAGAATACAACTAGCACAGTAACTGCGCGAATTAGCGCGATGTTTGCGCTGGTTCTAAAAGCGTAGACAGCGAGTAGTCCCACAATAACCGAAAGAATAATAGCGAGCGGAACTATATATGACGCCCACCTGTCGGCGACCCTTGATATTGGAGCTTTTTTGCCTTCGGCTTCCTCCACGAGTTCTGCCATTTTTGCTACGGTCATGTCTTTCAACAGCTTTGTAACTTTTATCTCAAGCACTCCCGATTGATTGAACGTTCCGCCGTAAACCGCATCGCCTGCCGCGCGATCTATCGGCAGATATTCTCCGGTTACCGAGGACTGGTCAACCGAGCTTGCTCCGCCGACTATTATGCCGTCAACTGCAATCATTTCGCCAGCTTTAGCAACGACAATATCACCAATGGCAATATTTTCTAGCGCTCGCTTTTCTAATCCATATGAAGTCTTGACATAAGCCTCTTTTGGAATAAGACCAATCAGCCGCGCTATGCCCGATCTTGTCTTTCTTACGGTGGCAGCCTCGATAATACCGCCGATTGCCATTAAAAATGCGACTTCTCCCGCAGCAAATATATAACTGTGCGAATGATCAGAATGCTGATTGGTTATCAAACTCAAGAACTCAAGAGTGATTGATGCCAGTATAGCAATGCTGATTAGCGCCGCCGCGGTAACCTTCTTGCGTGACAGCGCGTTAAGCGCGGCTCTAAATATCGGCACACCGCAAAGGAATACGGCAACCCATGAGGGATTAACATAATAAAACGCCATAAAACCTATTTCGTGCCAGTTAAAATATCCGAGCACTAGAGAAAAAAGGGAGAGAGCAAGTATCACAATCTTTACTACTAATTGCCTTTTTTCCTTACCCGCTTCCATTTTGGGCGGCGGCGTATGACAGCATCCGCACTCACTGGGCTTCAGAGCGCGATTGACTTCATTGCTCTGTATAGACGGCGCTAGGTTGCAGCAACTTTCTGTTATTTGCGATTCTTCATGACAAAGTTCGCAATTCTTCTTTTCCTGTTGCTTATTCCTCGCTTCTGCTGCCGCCTTGCAGTGTTCGCACTCGTGTATTGCGTCAACTTTTGATTCTACTTCATTGTTCTCAATATCTTTCATATTCATTTTGTTACACAAACTTATCAAGTATCTTGGAAAACCTCTCAAGCACTTGATAATCTCCTCTTTCAACGCCCTCTTTCACGCAATGTTCAAGGTGCGCTTTCAATAACAACTTGCCCGCTTTATTCACCGCCGATTCAATTGCGGATAACTGCAATAATACCTCTTCGCAAGGCTTATCCTCTTCTACCATTTGTCGAACACCCTTTATATGACCTTCAATACTTGCCAACCTATTTTTAATATCTTTACTGCATAACGAATTCATATCAATTCTCCTCCTTGCCCCTCCCCCTATGGGTACGGGCACATTTACATTATAGCACAATGTTTTTATTTGTCAACGGATTTATATTATTTGCTCAAAAAAATTAGATGTAATATTCATTAGTTTTCGCGCAAAGTCATTTTTACTTGCATGCAACCTTTACCTAACAAAAAAACGCCGCAAACATTGCGGAATACTCTTTAGAACTTTATTATGAGTATGTTTTGGCTAAAATTCGTATTTAATCATATTGTTACATCTACTTATTTATAAACTCGTATTATATTCACCAAAAAAATTCGGTATGGTAAAAAAAAGGGTGTGCGCGCTATCTGAAAAGAGCAGTTTCAGACAATTTTTGTGTTCTGCGAGGCGTTTTTTTGAAGTAATAGCATCGCTATTACAAAAAGAAAGAACAAAGCAGGAAGTTAAAGTAACAAAATGTCTCTTGAACATTATTAGCTAAAAATCGTATTTAATCGTATGACTACAACTACTACTTATTTATAAACTCGTATTATATTCACCAAAAAATTCGGTATGGCAAAAAAAAGGGTGTGCGCGCTATCTGAAAAAGAGCAGTTTTAGACAATTTTTGTGTTCTGCGAGGCGTTTTTTTGAAGTAATAGCAGCGCTATTACAAAAAGAAAGAACAAAGCAGAACGCAAAAAGTGGCAAAACTGCCTTTTGAACGTAGCGCGCACACCCTTTTATTAATTGATAAATTCCTCGTAAATTGCGTTAATCGCTTTTTCGTAGTCTTCGTTGGCTACCGCAACTATGATGTTCATTTCGCTGCTGCCTTGGTCAATCATACGAATATTGACACCGTGACGCGAAAGCGCGGAAAACAACCTTGCGGCGGTGCCGGGCTTAAAAGACATACCGTGACCAACCGTAGCAATAAGAGAAAGCCCGCCTACTATCTCTATCTTATCCGGACTTACCGCTTCGCGGATGCCCTCAAGCAATTTTTCAAGTTTGCTGCCAAGTTCCGAATCGGCAATGACAACTGACATCGTATCAATTCCCGAAGGTACATGCTCAAAAGAAATCCCGCATCTTTCAAGTACAGACAGCATTTTTCTTGCAAAACCTACTTCATTATTCATCATAGATTTTTCAATATAAATACTTGTAAAGTTCTTTTTACCGGCAATACCCGTCACTAATCTTTCGTGAGATATAATATTGGCGCATATCATTGTGCCTTCGTCCTCGGGACGGAAAGTGTTCTTTATATTAATAGGTATTCCTGCCTGCCTTACTGGGAAGATACTTTCCGGATGCAGCACATTCGCGCCCATATATGATAACTCGCGCAATTCACGGTAGGATATTTGTTTCATAATTTTAGCGTTCTCAACTATACGGGGATCGCTGACCATAAAGCCGGAAACATCCGTCCAGTTCTCATATACCGCAGCCTTGACTGCGCGCGCAACGACGGCGCCGGTTACGTCCGAGCCCCCACGCGAAAAGGTCTTAATCTCTCCGCCGGGCATACTGCCGTAAAAGCCGGGAATAACCGCTTTGCCCTTAACCAAGGCAAGCCTTCTTGCAACTAAATCATTAGAGTATTCCGCATTATAAGCGCCGTTATCGTCAAAGGCGACTATCGAATATGCGTCAACGAACTCGAACCCCGCGAATTCCGCGAACATCATCGCGGAGAGATACTCTCCCCTTGACGC
>SACC01000452.1 GCA_009928745.1 Clostridia bacterium | reverse complement strand
TTTTGTTTTTTTATGAAAGACTGCATTCGAAGTCAGGACCACCCGTATAACGGGTGGCCTGCACTAGCCCTATAAGGGCTTTTTACCAGCTGAGCCTCAAGGCTCACTGAAATAGTTTACCAACCGCATCATGATTACTGGCTGCCCCCTAAAGGGGGCGGCTAGTTTTTGCCTTTTGTTACCGGCTCACCCGTAAACGGGTCAGTATACTCCTTCAAAGATATCTGATCACTCACAATATCCTCCTGTAGTTGGTTCCTGATATACTCTCGTATTGCCTTTTTATTACGGCCTACTGTATCCACGTAATATCCTGTACACCAAAACTGCCGGTTCCCATACTTGTATTTCAAATTTGCATGCCTATCAAATATCATAAGGCTACTCTTTCCCTTTAGATATCCTACAGCTTGTGACACACTATACTTCGGCGGTATGCTCAACAGCATATGGATATGATCCGGACATGCATTTGCTTCTACGATCTCTATTCCTTTGTATTCACATAACCGCCTCAGTATAGTTCCGATATCTGTTTTGATTTTCCCATAGATTACCTGCCTCCTATACTTCGGTGCAAATACGATGTGATACTTACAATTCCACTGTGTATGTGCTAAACTATTATTATCCTTCATGGATGCCCTCCTTTGGCATTTGATGCGGTCGGCAAACCTGCATCCATTTTACCAAACGAGGGCTTTTTTTACTATTTCGCATAGGCATAGCCTTTTTAGAACCACGGGCATAGCCCGTGGTTTACGCGTGTTAGCACAAGAAAAAACGAATGACGGGTGTTCCGTCATTCGTTTGAAAATGATGATAATCTGTTTGCTTTTACTACATATGAGCAGTTGCCTAATCAAGAAGAAGTAATTATTTTTAAGAGAATAGTAGCTGGTAGCGGCGAGACGATAGAAGAGGAAGTTCCGGTAATTTTGTCAATGATAAGAATAGGACTTTTTCCTGACGGTAATAATGAATTCGAATTCGAAACAGAAATGATGGTGCTAGATGTTGATTTATCAACCCTTTCACAACTGCTAATATACCTTGCGCAGCTTGAGCAAAAAGGCTCAATACTTGTCAACTCATATACTTACAACCCAAAAGGTGACTCAACAATCAATTTTACTATAATTATGACCGCGGGCGGAGAAATGCGAAATTATAGCGCAATTATAGGCGAATGTCCTAACTGCGGTACTCCGTATTATTATGCTGACGCAGCAAACGGCGACTATGTATGCGGCAATTGCAATACGCCTATTGCCGCGCCGGATGCCAATTAAGCCAAAACATACAAAATTTGTCGTATATTTATTATTAATATTGCATTAATATTTTATACTTTATATGCGCGCGTGAGTTAGGTAATGTATAATATAATGGAGGAGGTATTGCAATGAAGCGTTTTTATTCTTTTAACAATAAAAAAGGAGCAGCTTTATTATTCGCTGTAATGATACTATTG
>SACC01000451.1 GCA_009928745.1 Clostridia bacterium | reverse complement strand
CCCTTTTTCTGGATTGCTTCGCATACGCTCGCAATGACGGAAAAACTGATGTCGTCATTGCGAGTTAGCCCCAAAGAGCAACTGACGAAGCAATCCACAAATCTTGTGGTTTTGAAAGAGCTTATTGTTAAGGTTGCGAAATGAAACGCTTAAAATTCACTTTCTCGCCCGTATTTATACTCTTCGCGCTGGTCATGCTGGCGCTGTCGGACGCCGTGCTCTTTGCGGTGTATATCGCGTCCGTCCTTTTGCACGAGTACGCGCACTACCTTGCCGCCTTGAAGTTCGGGCTGTGCATGGACGAGGTCAAGCTGTACCCTTTCGGAGCGGTACTGTACGGCGAGATGTCCCATTTGTCGCTGCACGAGGAAATAATCGTCGCGCTGGCGGGGCCGCTTTTAAACATTGTGATCGCGCTGCTGTTCGTCGCCTCGTGGTGGATAGTTCCCGATATCTATATCTACACGGACACGCTCATGATGGCGAATGTCTCAATCGCCATGTTCAATCTGCTGCCCGTATACCCGTTGGACGGCGGGAGAATCGCCTTAAACCTGCTTTTAAAGAAAATGCAGCCCAAAAAGGCTTTCAGGCTGCTCTACATATGCTCGATAACTTTCGCGGGCGCGTTATTTGCTGCCTATTTTGTGACAAGTTTCTTGACTATAAACTATACTTTGGGAATAGCGGCGATACTGATATTTTCCGGCGCGTTCGATATGGGAAACGAACTTATATTCCGCAAAACGTACTGCGCGAACTTCACGGAAAAGCGGCTTCAGCAAGGCTTGCCGGTAAAGCACATTGCCGTGAAAAAAGATATCACGCTGTTCAAGCTTATGTCCATGCTATCCTCAAACTGCTACTACACCGTTTACCTTTTGGACGACGAGTACAGGGTGAAAAAAACACTGCCGCACTCCGAGCTAAACGCGCTTGTGTGCGGCAGCGATCTGTATACGCCATTGGATGAGTTATTGGGGATATAGTTTATTATATCCATTTTGCATAAAGCCGCGTTTCTTGATAGACAATTTCATCATCTTCGTTTTTCATTTCTTGTGGCAATGTATCTTCTTCAAAATCCCATGGGTTGATACATTCCGATTCCTTATACCAACCACCGAACGTGAAGCCTTCTCTAATGGGATTGGCAGGTATTAGCTCGATTTTGCTTCCGTAATCTAAGTCGTCAATCCAATAGATATTGGTGTTGGTACTATTTTCATAATTATAATAAAATGATAAATCTGCGGCTTGTATTGATTCTGTTTTCATAATTGCAATATGTTCAATATTAAAAATATCATTAGCAAAATAACAAGAAACTATGTGATCTCCTATAACAGATGAACTGGTTATTAAATCATCAAGCCCGAATTTTATAATCAATATTTTCTTTAAATAAATACAGTGAGCAAATACATTTTCAAGAGTAGCAATATTATAAGGCAAAAAAACTATTGAAATGTTAA
>SACC01000450.1 GCA_009928745.1 Clostridia bacterium | reverse complement strand
GAACAGATTATACATTGTACCTGTAAGCGCCGCCGAGGAGTTGCTCTGCGGGTCATATACTTTCCCCATTCCCAGTCCGAGCTGCATGTCTATGGCTTCGCCGGCAATCAACACCATGGAAATCACAAGCTGCATTATAAAGCCGATTATTAACCCGACCGATAATTCTTTAAGGATTACGAGAACAAACATTATTATAGAATTGATCGCCAGCTCTGGGTTTTCAAGCGTTGGTACCATTCCTACAGCGACAGTAATAGCAAGCCCTATTTTTGCAATGGCTGGTATGTTCTTTTTGCCGAAAAACGGATTAAACAGTAAAGCCCCCGTTATCCTTGTAACGACAAGTAAAAACACTATTAATGTGCTGTTTTGAACGTCAGTCATTTTAGGCTCTTTTCTATAATGAACTGTTTATCGTTTGAAATACCCTCGTGGTATAATCAACTATTGTGGTCATAAGCCATGAACCCAGTAATATCATTAAAAGACCCACGGCAACGATTTTACAGATAAACGCTATGCTCTGTTCCTGAATTTGCGTCGCAGCTTGAATTATTGCTACAAACAATCCTATAACCATGGTAACCGCAAGGAACGGAGCGGCAAGAAGCAGTGCTGTTGTAACGCCTTCTTTTATTATATTAATTACATCACCTTGAGACATTTATTAACACCTAAAATCAATAATATTTTTTGGCAGCTAATTGAAGCTGCTTACAAGTGTCTGGAAAAGCAGCTTCCAGCCATCGACAAGCACAAAAAGCATAAGCTTAAACGGAAGACTGATTATAGTCGGCGGCAGCATTACCATACCCATCGACATCAGGGTGCTGGCGACAACCATATCTATGATTAAAAACGGAAGATACATCAGAAATCCTATAAGAAAAGCTCTTCTTAATTCGCTTGTTATAAAAGCGGGGATAATAACGAAGGTTGATATTTCATCATAGGTTTCCGGGCGTTCTGAACCGCTTATTTCAAGGAAAAAGTTCAGGTCTTCGTTCTTGGTTTGCTTCATCATGAACTCTCTCAGCGGAACCACAGCTTTTTCAAGGACTTCTCCCTGAGAAATTTCACCGTTCTTATATGGTTCATATGCTTGGGTATTTATATCACCGATAACCGGAGCCATTATAAATAACGACAAAAACAGCGCTATTCCGATAAGCACTTGGTTTGGGGGAGTCTGCTGAAGTCCCAAAGCATTTCTCAATATTGACAGTACGATTATTATCCGCGTGAAGCAGGTGGTCATAATGAGAATACTCGGGATCAGCATTATCAAAGACATGGATAAGATAATATCGAGTGTGTTGGAACCCCCGATTATTTCCGACAAGCCCGAAACTTCCGTTGCTATACTGTCGTCAGTTTCCGCCGCCGCGGAAAACGATACCAAGCAAACGATTAACATGAGCATGCCAAACAATGCAAATAATTTTACACACCTTTTCATCTGCCTTTTTTATCC
>SACC01000449.1 GCA_009928745.1 Clostridia bacterium | reverse complement strand
ATCATTTGATAATGTTACTTCAAACTTATCAGTTACTTCGATTTTTGCCAAGATAAAACTGGACAGAACTACTTGGTCAAACGTGGTTTTCGCTTCTGTAGAATACCAACGTCCGGGAACAAACACCAATTATCCGATCCAATATAAAGTAGGAAACGGCGAATACCGCAATTATAATATTTATACTCCGCAAACAATTCAGATAACTGAAAATACAACCGTCTATGCGCGAATATCTATAATCGACGGTATATGGACGGATATTGCGCCTCTGACAATTACTAATATTGATAATGTAAACCCAACAAAACCGACAATAGTAACTTTTGAGAGAGACGATAACAGCAATCAATTATTTATTACCGCAAGAAGCGGTATGGACGATAGAAGCGGTGTAGCGAGAAGCGAATATAAAATAGGAACAAACGGTACATGGCAGGAATTCGTTTCTAATGTTATGTTTTCGATACCTAACAATTCTTTTATATCCCTCCGCACAATCGACAACGCCGGGAATTCATCCACACTGACATCTATTTTATTAAAAGTTGATATTATTGATATGACATCAAAATATGATACGTTAACAAGCCGGTATGTTATAACCAAAGTAAGTGATGATCGTGTTAATAATAAGACCAAATCAATTACGCTAAGTTCAGAATATATCGAACAACAGAATAGTTTTTATTATGATTATGTTGGTTACGAAACCGGCAGCACTTATTTGGGATGCGGAGTCAAAGCCGCGCAAGTGTTTACCAACTGGTTTAATTTCAGATTAACTATGTGGCGAACTGAATATTTTTGGACAGAATTATTGCCAAGCGAAGTAAACTATTATGTTGAGACTACCGATTTCGGAAAATATATTCGTTGGACAGGAGCGGACCCCGGCATTTTCACGACACCCGCACAGCTCCGCAGCGGTATTCAGGATATTTTGGACACAGAATATAATGGAATGAAAGTAAAACGCAGCAGTCCGGGTACAAAAGCATCAGCGATAGCAATGATAGAGAGTTACCTTTCACACGGTTATCCTGTGGCTATACTCGTTGACGACGGTGAACATTGGCAGGTTATTTCAAAATGTACAGTTGAACGTACTCAAAGCGGAGATATTGTCAATGCAAGCTTTTTAACGCACGATAATGCAGGATCGCATGAAAGAACATGGTCGGATTTAGACTATTTCTTCGAAGATAATACTTCGGCAAAATTAGCGAGAACGGCAGGCTATACTTCATATGTTGATACGATTATATCGGTTGTTAATGAACGGCCTGTTTATACCGATAACTGGTCGAGCGGTTGGTCATCTTCTGAAATTTTTACCGTCAACAATCAACAATATCTGTTTTTATTGAAAAACTCGACAGGTTTAGTGCATATAAACAGAATTAATGACGATGGGTCAATAGGTCAGATTATTCATACCTATAACTGGTCGGAAGGCTGGGATAATACAGCTATATAT
>SACC01000448.1 GCA_009928745.1 Clostridia bacterium | reverse complement strand
AGGTATATCATACTTATCGGTATATCCTTTTCGCAGCTTTCGTAAGCGTTATAAAGTTCAAACGGCATATCGATCCGTTTTGCAAGGTCAAGTGCGGAAATATCAAGAATATCGCGAAGATATTTTATCCTGTCGGCTATTTGTCTGAGCTGTTCTCCGTTTTCCATATATGCCTCCGGTTTTATGTGTAATCATCATAAATCGAGTATAGCATACCCATTATATCTTGTCAAGAATCATTGCCTTTATTATCCTGCACAATGGATAAGTTATGAAGTATGACCTTCTTTTTCCGCCATGAAAAAGGATATTCGGAAAAGTCCGTGTCGTTCATCGAATCAATAAAATCATATGAAAGCCTGTGTATAAAACTGTCGATAAAATATCGGTCGTCCGTTAGCGTTATTCCGTTGTTCATTGGGCATACATCCTGGCAAATGTCGCAGCCCCAGACAATGCCATGTTTGATGAGAAGATTATCTTCGGTTTCAGTTTTGACATTTTTCTGTGAAATATACGAAAGACATTTTTCAAAGTCAAAACCCTTTTCCGTTAATGCTCCGTTCGGACAAGCGGCGACGCATCTGCCGCAATTAATGCAGGTCGAGACTTGGGAATGTGAATATTCGATTTCCATATCGGTTACCAGAGAGCCGAGAAAAACATATGAACCGTATTTTTCAGTTATAAGCAGGGTGTTCCTGCCGATAACGCCTATACCTGCCATAGCTGAAGCGATTTTCTCATTGACCGGCGAATTGTCCGCATACGATACAAATTTATATTCAGGATAAGCATTATTAAAGTCTTCGATAAGAGAACCGAAAATCTGCGCAAAACGCTTGTGATAATCGTACACCCTCGCATACGCGGACATTTTATAACCGTCTTCGGATTCCTTGCCTGTTTTGTATGGTATAGCGAAAATAATAACGGATTTCATACCGCAATCAACGCATTCGTCGTACAGCCGTTTATTGACGGGAAAACATTCCGAAAAGGGAATAAAACCATATGAGTGTATGCCGTTTTTTTCGAGTATAGAAATTATTTTGTCGTTCATGAAAAAGCCCTTGCGGCAAAAAGCCTCGTCCTTTGTCTTATTATACTTTTATAAACAAAACACCGGTCCCTCTTGGGAAACCGGTGTGAGTTGGTTTAGTCGGATATATAGGGTATAAGAGCTATCTGACGTGCGCGCTTGACGGCTTCGGTAAGCTGTCTCTGATGCTTGGCGCAGGTACCTGTTACGCGTCTGGGAAGTATCTTTGCTCTTTCGGTAAGACTCTTCCTGAGACGGGGTATGTCTTTATAGTCGATGTGCTCTAATTTTTCGGCACAAAAAACGCAGACCTTGGCTTTTCTGCGGGGGCGGAAATTTTTCCCGCTGTCCCTGTAATCTTTATCCATCATTTATTCTCCTTATTAATTTTCAGTATAGGCGATTGTAAAACTGCGGTTTTACAATCGTAAACCACTATCGGTG
>SACC01000447.1 GCA_009928745.1 Clostridia bacterium | reverse complement strand
GTACTGGGTATTGATATCAAGCTACTGTTAAAAGGCGCGGCTTATGCGCTAAAGAGCGCTAATAGCTCCAATCCTTACAAAAACGCTGCGCTTATGGCAGCAACTTTGCAGTTTATCGCAATGAATAAGGGCAAAAACATCTCTGTTATGATGCCTTACGCCGATAGTCTTAAGTTTATTGCGGACTGGTATTGTCAATTATGGGGCGAGAGTCTTGGCAAGAGCGTGGACTTAGACGGCAAGCTTGTTTATGCAGGTCAGACTCCTGTAAAGTCGCTTGGCGTTACAGATCAGCACAGTCAAGTTCAACTGTATACTGAAGGTCCATTCGATAAAGTTATAACCTTAATTGCGGTGGACAAGTTCCGCAACGAGATTATTATACCCAAAGGCTTGCCCGATTTTCCTGATGTCAATTTCCTTTGCGGCAACACAATGGGCTTACTCTTAAATAACGAGCGCAAGGCGACAGAATACGCTTTGATGAAAAAAGGTCGTATGAATCATACGATTTATCTCCCTGAAGTCAACGCCTATACAGTCGGACAATTGCTAATGTTCTTTATGCTTAAGACTGCGTATTGCGGCGCAATGCTCAATATCAATACCTTTGATCAGCCGGGAGTAGAGGAAGGTAAAATTGCAACTTTCGCTCTGTTTGACCGTAAAGGTTTTGAGCAAAAGAAAGCGGAGATTAACAGCGCTAAAGCAAAGAATGCCAAATATATAATCTAAAATTACGATTTTGCTAAATATCAAGATAAAATGACAGCTATTTATGTAAAATTTCATAATTAAATAGTAATTATTAATAGTTAGATGCAAAATTATTATGCTTAGCATTATAGCTACATTATTGATTGTTAACAGGACTGCAATTTGCAGTCCTGTTATTTTATATTATTATAATAATATTCTTTTTCATGTAATTAATTTTATACTTGTTAAAACCACATAAAAATGTTAAAATAGTTGATATGGATAATCAAAAATATTACAAAATTAATACTTACGGTTGCCAGATGAATGTGCACGAATCTGAGAAAATCGCGGCAATACTTGAAGGCATTGAATATAATGCGACAAATGAGGATAACCTTGCTGATGTTATTGTTTTCAATACCTGTTGCATAAGAGATACGGCAGAAAAACGGGTTTATGGCAATGTTGGCGCGCTCAAACCTCTCAAAAAGGTAAAAAATGAGCTGATTATCGCAGTAGTGGGCTGTGTTACACAACAGAGTGGCGCGGCAGAATTGCTTAAGAAAAAATTCCCGTTTGTAGATATAATACTCGGGACAAGCAATATTAATGAGTTGGGCGCGGCAGTTGAGAATATACGCAAGGAAAAGTCATATGTAAGCGTTATTGACAGTACAATTTCTCTTGATAATGAGCTGACGGTAGCGCGCACAAGCTTTCCCAACGCGTGGATAAATATTATGTACGGCTGCAACAATTTTTGCACCTACTGCATTGTACCGTAT
>SACC01000446.1 GCA_009928745.1 Clostridia bacterium | reverse complement strand
CGGCGACACGGCTATTCCGGAAGGCGGGTATGTTATCACAGTTTCCAACACAAGTTCAAAGCTGTATGGTTATGCTAAGAACGTAACGGAGGGAAATCCTGTTCTTTTATCCTTCGCGGGGAATAATTATGGTTATTCATCGTTCGTTTACACCACCATAAACGGCGTAAGAAGCACAAATTATATAGTTATATACGACGGAAAAGCCGGTACAACCACCGGAACAAATATGTACGGATATGAAGTATCGGTCAATTCAGAAGGGAAGATGACTTCTTCCGGTTATGCGGGCAATATGACTATACCCGAGGGAGGATTTGTTATATCCGTTCACGGCGACGACAATATCGCAATGCTTTCAGGACTTTATTATACAGGTGCCTCTGTCAGCTACGATACATCTTCAAAAATCGTTTCGGTTTTTATGACACCTAACCTTGCGGTTTACTCGGCGGCAATTATACTTGACGAACAAAATGCTGCGTTTGAAAATGCAAAGAAGAAATTCTATTCAATAAATTACAGCGAAATTTCCAATTCACTCAATTACATCGAACTTCAACTTGCGGAAGCACAGAGCGCATACGAAACCGGGAATATTGATAAAGCGATTGAGCTTGCCTCATGTGTTTCTTCGGTTCTCGACACCTTGAAATTTATGATGTATGAATCGGCTCCCGTCGAAAACAGAGCTGTTTGGTACAGAGCGAATGAAAAAAGCGACGAAGACGTATATAAAACGGTCAGACTTATGGCTGAAATGAACATAAACGCCGTTTATATAGAGACATGGTATAACGGTCAAGTTATCGGTTACTCGGATATCGACCTTATCAAACATTACACATATGCGCACGGCAATTACGACGCTCTTGAGGGCTTCTGCCGTATAGGTCACGAATACGGTATAGAAATCCACATCTGGGTCGAAAACTTCTTTATCGGCGTCACAGGCGGCGAGCTTGTCAACGCTACCGAAGGTCATCACCTGCTTGATAAAAAGGGAAGAAATTATTACCCGAACATGTACGGTAATTTCGTCTTCTTAAACCCATATGAAGAATATTCGCAGAACCTTGTTATGAATGTATACCGCGAAATAGTTGAAAATTACGATATAGACGGCATACACCTTGATTATATAAGGTTCTTGAATCCAAATTCGGACGACGGCGCCGATTTCGGTTACAACGACGATATTATCGCGGGATTCCAGGCGGCTTATAATACCGCAGTTAATCCAAAAACAGCTACATTATCAGGTACGGATTGGAATAACTGGTGTCTTTTCAGAGAACAGATAATAAATGACTGGGTTGCTAAAGTTTATAAGATGGCAAAAGAACTGAAACCGCAGCTTAAAATGTCCTCGGCGGTAGCCAACGATTACCCCGGATGCAGACAGACTATTTATCAAAATTTCAACGCTTGGGTTGAAGACGGATATATGGACGAAGTTTTCTCCATGAGCTATTGCGCAAACCTTGAGAT
>SACC01000445.1 GCA_009928745.1 Clostridia bacterium | reverse complement strand
CTATTAACCGTATAGGCGCAATAATAAGCGTATTGCATCCGTTGATGCCCGCAAAGGGGCTTGTTGAAGCTCTCAAAAAAACAAATACCAAAGTTCTTATTTATTTTGACAGATTTTATTTTAATTCAAGAGCCGAGCTTATGGATAATAAAATAAAAGTTATACTTGCTTCGGCGACTGATTATCTTCAGGGCATACAGTTGTTCGGTATGAAAATATATAATCGCCGTAATAATAAATTGATAAAAGAATTGCCCGAATGTGACAATGCTATCGAATTTTACACTAATATTATGAGCCAAAAGCATATGTCTGCCGGAGATGTTGATATTAAGGGCGACGATGTGTGCTTATATCTTCAAAGCGGAGGAACGACCGGAGTTCCAAAGACCATAGAAATCACCAATTACGCGCTCAACTCTATAGCCGCAAAGCTGGTAAAATTGACTGATGGCTATATTCCGGGCGTTGATTCTATGCTAATGGTGTTGCCTATATTCCATGGCTTCGGCATTGCGGTTTGTATGCACGCTATTTTAGCGTGTTGTACGCGCGTTGTAATGGTACCAGCATTCAATCCCAAAAAGATAAATAAAATAATCAAGCGTGAAAAGGTTACGCACATAGCAGGTGTGCCTGCAATGTATGATAAACTTACAAAATGCAAAAATTTTAGAGGCAAATATCTTAAAAATATAATGAATGCTTATTGTGGCGGAGATGTGCTGACTGACGAAATCAAAGCAAGGTACGATTCAATTGTGGAATCTTGCGGAGGAAAGAGCAGATTATATCAAGGTTACGGATTAGCGGAGGCAATCGCCGTATGCTCCTCCAACACCTCGCGCGGTGAAAAGGCAGGCTCGATCGGGTTGCCTATGGAAGGCATAAAATTCAAGGTTATCGATGACAAAGGCAAGCAATTAACCGTCGGGAATAAAGGTGAGCTGTGCATTGCCGGCGACATACTGATGAAAGGCTATTACGGAGAGAGCCAAAGCGAATGTATAAGCGTTGACAGCGAGGGTACAAGGTGGCTGTCGACAGGTGATTACGGTTATATTGACAAAGATGGGTATATCTTCTTTTCGGGGAGAAAAAAACGCATCGTGATTATATCGGGTATCAATGTTTTCCCGTTTGAAATAGAAAAAGAAGTTAATACACTTGAAGAGATATCCTGCTCTTGCGCAGTAGCCTCACAAAAAGAGGGCAAAAAAATAATAAAACTTTATGTGGAACTAAACGAGGGTTATGTACTCGATCAAGTATTAAAAAACAAGATAATTACCACTCTAAAATCCAAAATGATGAAGTATTCCATACCTGGAGAAATCATTGAACAGAAGCTCCCGCGTACCCCGCTCGCAAAGATTGATTACAGAAAGCTGGAAGAAAACGGCTAATTATATGTTTGTATTGCAAGGTGTGCAACCAAGTTGATATATTGTAGGGATAGTGTTGCTTATAGTTCAATAAGTTGATATTGACA
>SACC01000444.1 GCA_009928745.1 Clostridia bacterium | reverse complement strand
GTTTTTTCGCCTTTGACCGCGACCGGTTCGCTATCGTCGGTAATATAATAGCTGTAGTTTCCGCTAAACGCTGACGGCCACAATATAAAATCACTAATATAGCCATCGTTAGTTAGTTTGACACCCATTGTGTCGGCGCTCATTGATATTAACGTTACCTTTGCATTGTTTAAGGTTAGACCAAAGTACCCGTCATTGTCAAAATCGATATATTTATCATAGCTGAATATCGATTGCAACAAACCAGTTCCCGGATTAACCGATATTGTTTCGGTGGTTATTCCCCCCAGGTAATCGAGGCTGCAACTAAACGCATCGTCTATAGCCCACATTATCTTATAATATCTTTCGCTGGTAATAACTATGGAAGACTCCAAATTCTCTTGTCCTATAAAGGTGTTATAACCTATCTTATCAATATATATTTTTAGCGTGTGGCTCATTCCGTCAAACAAGTCTACGGAGTCCAAACTAGGAAGGACATCAGAATAATAAATATTGTTATTAAACTTATCTGTCATAATAATTTGATAGCTTCCTGCCAAGCCTCCGCTTATTTTCAAAACAAGTTTGTTAGTAGCGTTTTCAAATAAAATAAGGTCAGTATAATAACTTTCGCTATCCGCCATTGCATTGAGCTTCAGTTTTAGTCTTAATATATCAAACTTACCGACAAAGCTATTTACACTTTCGTCGCTTTCGCTGATATAATAGGTGAAATTACCCTCGATTTGCTCTTTATATTGATATGTAACATTGTTGTCTATAGCTTTTACTATCTGAGAATCGCTTGAATCAATTACGGTTGCACCCACAGAACTATAAACTCTTACTAAAAATTCCTTACTTTCTATGCTATTAACAACCGGCATTATACCTGCTCCCAAACCGTTATAGAAGCTTTCTGTCATAGTTAGGGTAAGGCGCAGCTCTTTGCCAACCTCTATTGTCTGTTCTCCTACGACGTTTACCGACCAAGTGCGGTTATAGTTTGCATCAGCATAGTAGTCGGGAATTACATTACGATAGATATCTACCCATTCTACGTTGACGCCATCTCCAAAACCATTATAATTTAGCTGCAAATACATGCTAAGATTATAAATTGCGGTATCGTAATCGACAGGCAGACCCTTTAAGCTTACTGCGCTGTAAGGAATTTCATTGGTGCTGCTTCCGATATTCTTAATTTTGGGATAAATGACTATATTAGCAGGATTACATATCAAGATATAATTTTGGCTGTTATACCATGTATCGGTTAGTTTTATTTTACATTCTCCGGCAGTATATATCGGACTACCGCCCTGTGAAGTAATCGAATAATTTACATTTGAACTTATATAATTATTTACAAAATCAGCATAATTTTCGTATATGCTCGGAACGCTGTTATAAACTACCTTGCCATCATCGTTTATCGTCAAGCCTAGTATATAGGTCATCTGCTCAACAAGGGTAGCTACGCTCGCGCCGCTCGGCCTGATTATAGAATT
>SACC01000443.1 GCA_009928745.1 Clostridia bacterium | reverse complement strand
GGTATGAAATAAAGTATAACAATAGCCTTTTAGAAAGCAGCGTCCCAACAAACAGTTATGCAACAGTCGGAACGGGGACCTTTAATTATCAAATACGCGCAATCAAGGTCAGCACAGAGAGTACGGATGGAAACGATGGTTATTATTCCGTTTGGAGCGATAAGCTGCAAGGCACAATTCTAACCGCGCCTACGAATATCAAATATGACTCTGAAACAATAACGTGGAGTGCGGTAACCAACGCTTCCGGCTATACGGTTAAAATAGGAAATGAAGAATATCAAACAAGCGGTACATCATACTCATTCGCCGCAGGTTTAGAAAATTTTGACCTATCTATTAAGGCGAAGGGAACAAACTCAGCAAACGATTTCTATGATTCCAAATACTCGGAAGCAAAAACTTATACTTACCTTGCACCCGTAAGTAATTTGAATATTGAAGACGGTATTTTGAAGTGGGACGCAGTGCAAAATGCCACAAAATACCGTGTAAAATTGAATGGTAATATGTTGTCCTCTGAGATTTCAACAAATGCTTATGACGCGTTCAATTCAGGGACAAGTTATACAATTCAAATTATGCCGGTAGGCTCAAGCGACTTTTATTTCTCGCATTGGTCTAACCAAATGACAGTTACACTTTTACAGGCACCCACTCTGAGCTTTACAGATAATGCAATAACTTGGAATCAAATTGGAAATGGCGCGGGATATCATCTTGTAATAGAGAAAAGTGGAAACATAATAGCGCAACAGGATATGTCGGATTCAACGTTTACATACCTGTATCCTTTTAGTGAAGCGGGTGATTATACGGTTAAAATCAAGACTACTACCACGGCAGGAACGGGATATTACGAGTCAAAATATTCCTTACCGCTATCGGTAAAACGACTCGGCGCACCTACACAGCATAGTATTACAAATGCACCGCTTGAGCGCGATAACGTGCTTGTAGCGTTTAACGATATTTCAGGTGCTGACAGTTACGCGATAGAGGCAAACGGCGTTCAGATAAATTCTGTGACGCGCAACAGCTTTGAGATCGGGCTTTCAATAGACGCGCTTGAAAAAGTTGTTACAATAAATGTTCGTAGCAAAGGAAAGGTGAATTTGCCGGAGAGAGAGGTGATACTCGACAGTATAAATACCTTGACATTTAATGTAACAAAGCTTGCTATTCCACAGAATGCGTCAATAAGCGGAACACAAATTTCATGGGACAGCGTAAACAATAACAACGGATATATCGTAGACGTTGACGGCACGCGTTACCAAGCCACGGGCACTACATTCACATTGCCGACGGTTTCGGCGGGAACGCATACAATAAGAGTGCGGACACGCGGCAACGGAGAGGCGGTTTGTTCAAGCGACTATTCAAACAATCTTAACGTAACAAAACTTGCTAAACCGGCTAATCTTGTCATCACGAACCAAAACTTGACTTGGGGCATAGTAACGGGAGCTCTAAGTTATCGCGTTATTATAGGTGCGGAGGA
>SACC01000442.1 GCA_009928745.1 Clostridia bacterium | reverse complement strand
ATATCGAGGTTGTCAGGAAATATATCCAAAATCAAAAAGAACACCATAAAAAGCGTTCATATTACGATGAATTTGTCACATTTTTGAAGTTAAACGATATTGAATTCGATGAAGATTATATATTAAAATAAAATTAAAACAGGAACGGTTTTATACCTTACCTATTCATTCTCATTATTACCTATTCCCGCGAAACACCCGCTCCCCTCCGGGGCGCGCTTATATGGGATCATCTGACTTGGGGCTCCCTTCGGTCACCCCAAGCTATTACATTTAGCCCCCTCCGGGGCTTACGAGAGATAGTTAAAACGTTTAGTTAAAACGTTTAGTTAAGGATGGTACATCATATAATATAGATAACACCAAAACCGGAACGGCTTTATACCTTACATCTTCGCTCTTAACTCTTCACTCTTCGCTCTTCGCTCTTCGCTCTTCGCTCTTCGCTCTTCGCTCTTCTCTCTTAACTATTACCTATTCCCTTAAAACACCCGCTCCCCTCCGGGGCGTTGGTTGAATACAATGTATTATATATAACGATATAACGATATAACGAAATATGAATATATTGTATGAATATAACGAATGGAAAAACAATGTATGATTATAGATTAATTTGATATCAAAAAATCATAGAAAAATAAACAAAGCCCATGCTATATTTTTGCTTGTTTTACAAATATATAGCATGGGTTTTTATATTCTTTACGCCGTTTCAAACTGGCTGTTGTAAAGTTCCGCGTAGAAGCCGCCTTTTTCAAGCAATGCCACATGGCTGCCGCTTTCTATTATATCTCCGTCCTTCATGACGAGGATAATATCAGCGTTTTTGATGGTGGAAAGCCTGTGGGCAATTACAAATGAAGTTCTGTTTTCCATCAGCTTATCCATCGCTTGCTGAATCAATATTTCCGTACGGGTATCTACCGAACTTGTCGCTTCGTCGAGTATGAGCATGGGAGCGTTCTGTATCATGGCGCGGGCGATTGTCAGCTGCTGCTTCTGTCCGGCGGAAAGGCTTGATTCATCGTTCAACACGGTATCGTAACCGTGAGGCAATGTCTTGACGAAGTGATGTATCCCAACCGCTTTACAGGCATTTTTAACACCCTCGTCGCTTACGCCTTCTTTGCAATAAACGATATTTTCTCTTATAGTCCCCTCAAACAGCCAGGTGTCCTGGAGAACCATACAGAAAAGTTCATGTACATTTTCGCGGGTTAGTTCGCTTATGGGTATGCCGTCTATTAATATAGAACCGCTTTTTATTTCATGGAAACGCATAAGAAGATTAACCATCGTAGTTTTTCCGGCGCCTGTCGGCCCGACTATTGCGATCTTCTGACCTGGCTTGGCGATTGCCGAAAAATCATGTATAACCGTCACATCGGTATCCTCATAACCGAAACGCACGTTGCGGAATTCGATTTCGCCCTTTGCCGACGTGAGAACCTTGGTTTTATGACTTTCATTTTCCATCTCCTCCCAAGAGTGAAGACCCAAA
>SACC01000050.1 GCA_009928745.1 Clostridia bacterium | reverse complement strand
AGCCAGCTCTTAGTACGGACGGAGAAAAGGAAGAAAGCCAGGCATATATAAGAAGGCAGGCGGATACAATAATAAGTATTGTAAGATTTTTTGATTTTAATTTTTTTAATATCAATATGATAACGCCCGCCAATACTCCTATATGCAAGCCGGATACAGCGAATACATGAGCCGTACCGGTAAGCTGATAGTCAGATTTATCATCAGGATACAGATACGCTTTGTCTCCGAACAGCATAGAATATGCAAATCCGGCAACTCTCGCGCCTAAGCTTTGCTCAAGCTTGACAAATATTGCGCTTCTTATCCGCTCGGCGCGGGTAGGAGCAAAAGTTAGGCTTTTTTGAACGGTTTCCGCTTCGATTTTATAATATATTTTGTCATTGTATAACATTAACGAATAAGTATCGCTTGTAGTAAAAATTAGCTGTTGAATGTCTCCGTTAATAATAATTTGATCTCCAATGCTTAACGACAACTCGGAACTATTATTGTATAAGAATGCTCCGCCCTTATACTTAACTCCGTCAGCAACTATACTGTCCACATATATTTTTTTTATATTTTCGCTATAGGTGTCCTCTTCAAATGAATAATTAATCCCGCATACACGCGCTACAATACTGGTGTTTTCGGCATTTTGTCCAATACTGTCGATATATTTATAGTGCGTTGCCGAAGCTGCCATTCCACCCCCCAAAACCGCAACTGCAAAAAGCAATACAATACCTTTTTTTATATCGGTTACAAAAAGCAAAGCGGCAAAGATTGCCGCAACGCACATTAATATTAGGATTGATATAATAGCATTGGCGCGTGTTACAGCAAAAATTCCCGATACTATTCCAAATAATAAAAACGGCATCAATCGAAAATTAAAAATTCGAATTTTTCTTCTCGTAGTACAACTTGGCATTTATTAAGCCTCGTTTTTTATTTATCTTATATAAAAAATAATTTATCTTAGATTATACCGGCGATTCTTCGATTTTTGTTCTATAAAAATATTTTATTCTTTTTTCCCATCTTGCAATCTTTTTTGCGTCATACTCGGCAGGTATTTTTAATCCAACCCTATTAGCGCATGAAGCCTTTGCGGCAGTCCCCCCTAGACGGAACAACAAACCCATATGGAAAAAAGCTATTTTTATTTTTTGAACTGCGCTCTTAAAATCTACAGTTACAAGGTCTCCTACTGAGGCTTTCTTCATATCCTCGTGACTCAATAGTCCTCGATTGAACATAAATTGCAAATCCTTGTTAGAAGCGGAAATCATCCATCTTTTCATAACATCGACCGCGCAGTGCTTTGCTCCGCATTCGCGATAAAACGCCACCTGATACCGCCAGAGGTTGTCTATTGCAAGCGAAGGATTGGCTTTCAATACCTCATACAGCAAGGTTGCCGCAAGCATTGAACTCGCTATCCCCGACCCAAGCATCGGTATCGTCATGAACGCTGCGTCTCCCATTGCAAGATAGCCTTCTCCGACCATACGGGTAAGCGGATATCTTACGGGGATGCATACAATTTGTCCACCCCGCATAACCTTATCTCCGATTATCGGGTTAGCTTCCCTTAACGCGCCCAGAGCCTTAGTAACATCGTATTCGTTCAATATGCCTAACCGTCCGATAAGCACGTTAACTAGACCCGAAGGATCGGCTATACACCAAGAAATGCCGTTTTCGCCCATGTGTTTTAGATATACTTTATTGCTATCCTTGACTTCTGCGCCTTCATTGGAGTTAAAAAATGCCCGATACGCATAGAACAGCTCGTTGACTGCGGCGCGCTTTTGTATGTGATAGCTCTCCGGAAGACTCTTGCGCAGGACTGATTTTGCCCCTGCGCTATCGATTACCAAATCGGCTGCGACCTGCTTGCCTCCAACAAAAATTCCCTTTACTATATTGTCCTCAATCCATAAACCTTCTACTTTGGTATTATAATTAATTTTTACCTTGTCAGGCACTCGGCTAATCAACATTTCCATAAAAGGTCTACGCTCCATCGAATAATCGAGCATATCTTTGTCTTGATTAATTTTGAATGGAATCTCGGAGTGCGGCGCAAAAAATGACCAGTCTTTTTTTTCGAAATAATGCTTTGCGTCAGGTAAAGGAATCTCTGTACGGGCAAATATCTTTTTACTGACATCGTCATGCCAGTCATATGTAAGGTTTTTTCGGTCTCTTTGCTCAAAAACCTCAATGTCATAATTAAGAGAGGACAGCTTTTCGGCGGCAACTATGCCCCCTTGTCCAATGCCGACAATCACAATTTTTTTCATAATTTTCTCCTTAACAACAATAAGTACACTAATTTATATTACTATGCGCAACTTATTATTTATTTTTGAGTATTTTACTTATCTATTAACCTACAATCTGCGCGATAAGCATTGCGGCTAACCATACCAACTCTGCGCACGGGCGTTTTTTGTAATATTCGTCTGTGCGCTTATCAGGGACAGGCGGCGAACATTTCTCAGTCAGCCCAAGCAACTCTCTGCATACCACCGAGCCGTTAAGCTCTTGGAACCTATTGCCGAAAAGCTGTGTCTTGCGATATACTTTTGTTTTGGATTCGGTATCTAGTAGCTCGTCGGAGCCGTATATTGCGCCTAGCGTCAGCGCGCCGCCGCTTACTGCGCCGCACACCTCTCTCATACGTGACAAACCGCCGCCGAAGGGCTGCGCGAATTTTAGCGCGACATCTCTTTCTGAATTTGTCTTATCCAAGAATGACAGCAATACCGACTGCGCGCAGTTATAACCGCTTAAAAATGCTTGTTTTGCCGCATCGGCTCTCTCTGTGTATTCGGGCAACACATCGCCGAATCTATGTAATATATCAATAAGCTCTTCCATATAACTCCTTATAATAGTCCAAAGTTCCCCGGCGTAAGGAAAAAATAGCTGATTAAGGCAAGCGCGCCAATAATTACAGGCTGGTGCAATAGCACTACCCAGAGCGTTTTTCTCCCTAAAAAATTAATCGGTCTGTACCAGTTTCCTTCAAGACGGGGAAGCAGCGACTTTTTTTTGTAATATATTAAAGGCGCAAGCCCCGCACCGACAAAAACTCTTATAATGTATGGCATCATAGGGAAACAGTCACCCGGAGAAAACTTGCCAATATCACCCAGACTTTCACTAAAAACGCTCAACCAAGCGATATCTTTATGCCAAGCGCCTTTGCTTAAATATAGCTCATCAAAAAGAAATAGCGCGAGGGCAAGAGACAAAAATACGGCTGAAGTCACCCATCTGTTTTTTCTTGTAAAAGTATATATTATAGCGACGATGAAAGACGACACACCCAACATATGCAGTACGCCAAACCGTATTATATTGCCTTCATCCATACCGAATTTTACTAAAGATGTAGTGACTAAGGTAATCAGCGCGGCAACAAAAAGTATTTTTATACTGTGAAAAAAGTTATTTCTGGAAAAAATTATGCTCATTCCGCATAAAGAAA
This sequence comes from Clostridia bacterium, assembly GCA_009928745.1. Classification (GTDB taxonomy): domain Bacteria; phylum Bacillota; class Clostridia; order Christensenellales; family CAG-1252; genus SACC01. The sequence continues at coordinate 4,466 of SACC01000050.1, read as the reverse complement.
AGAAAATCCAAAGCACCGTTTCCTGCGCGGCAAGTCTCGCAGGATGAGTCCAATATTTTATTGCGGTATCCACCAGATTTATAAGATTAGCATTGCCGGTCGCTTTCCATGCTTTGGCAAAAGTGGCGGCAAAGTTGAATACCATATGGTCTAAGCACATCAATATAATGCATATTCCGCGTAAAAAATCAAGCTCCCATATTCTTTTACGAGACATCTTTGTACGAGTATCGTTAATTATAACAGGCAAATTCATCTCTTGTATTGCTTCCACTATTTATACTCCGTCCTAATATATCGTTTAGGCTCTCTGCCGTCATCGCGGAAAACCTCGAACCTGTCCTCGTATTCGTATATCAAAAGATTAGGCTCGCGCTCGCTGTAATATACCATTGGCGCAACTTCGCTAACTCGTTCATTATTGATCGCATTTCTTTCGCGCTCTTCTACCCCGCGATAATCCTCGCCGTAATTATACTCTTCATCGTAATATCTTGGAGTTGTCGCTCTACGCCTTTCATAATACCTCTGTTCTTCACGTCTATAAGTAGGAAATTCTTGCGAATTTGCAGAGACAAAAATGCTTTTGAACGGTTTTACTATAAGATTGCGAATTGCGATTATTGCAGAACATAAAAAACTAAGCCCCAAGCCCGACAGCAAAAGGATAAGTTCCAAATTTAAAGTGTTAAAGTCAAGACTGAACATGCTGTATATAATTAACGCAAAAACAGAGTAAAAAAGAGGAATATACAACCCCAGAAATACAATAACATTGGATATTGTCTTTACACTTACCTTAAATATAAACATTAAGGCTTTGACTACCGCAACAATGGCGATACCTATCAATACTCCGTTGGTTTTACCTGCCATAATACCTCATAATAATTGTATCATTAATTGTATTGACAATTCAAGTATTAATTAATATAAATTAGTCGATATTGCTCCATTACCCTCATAACTTTTATTTATCAATCAGGCATTTCCTCATTACTCTTGGTTTATCAATCACGCATATAGTAAAAACGCGCCTTTTCGGCGCGTTAGACTGAAGACAAAGTATATGGAAGGGAAAAAATATAAATCACAGATGCCCGACAAGCCGTCTTTAGGGCATCACCTTACGCGACGCCGTAGGTGCGCGCTTTTGAAAAGGGTGAATTGCGCAAGCAAAAGGGGAAAACATCACTAGTATAACGACTGATGTTGTCCCCTTAAAGTCTGACAGAATGATGCAAGCACAGTTTGCATTCGCGTTTGGTCGGGAGGGCTGCTTGACTTTGTCAACAGCCTCACGGCGTCTTTTCGGCGCGTTAGGGTGCTTTACCTTATTTTGATTTTAATTTGTACATCGCAGCGTAGTTAATCGTCTCATTTTTGCTATTGCGGTACAATAAGAAATGAGCTGACATAGCCTCTTGTATAAGGAATTTTGCGTTTTGCAAATCAATAGGCGTTTCGATATCTAATGCAAGCGGCGCATCCTCATAGGCTTTTACATCGCCCATATCATAATGATTGTATGTGCGCTGGCTGTAATCGTCCGGAGACAGGGCAAGATGAAGTTTTAATATTGATCCGCTAAGGGTCATCTTCGCTATAAGCTTGCCGCCTTGGCGGAAACTGTCTCCGCTTGCGCTCATTCTGTTGCTGATACGGCGGTATGTCATTAGCTCGTTCTTTATCTCGCTGTAAAAATATTTTATACGATTGGAAGAATTATATAGCTTTGTCTCGAACGCATTGAAGTTGTCGGTGTTTTCCGCTGTACCCTCTCCAATATCGTAGTATTCGTCCTCTTCGGCTGCTTCCTCGCGCTTCCTTTCCTTACTAAGCTCTTGTTCTTCCTCTTCCATCATTGCCTGCAATGCGGCAAGATCCTTATTCCTTGCGGCTTCATTTGCCGCTTTCTTTTTCTCTGCTTCGGAGATTATTATGACTTCTTCACCCTTGAACGCTCTCCTTATCAGGTTAAGCATTTCCTTATCAGGGGTCTCCGGCTCATATTCGCGATATACATATTTATTCAACCGCTCTTTATGCGGTTTTTCCTTATCTGAATCATCAATTTTGCCAGTATAAGCCAACAGTTTGCGTACACTGCCGGATAAGGTGTCGTCATATTCGGGAACATGGGATATCTTGTCAAGGTCAAGGAGCTTATTAATCTTATCTGACAGCGTATCTTCAACTACCTCAACAGGTTTTTGCTTCTTTCCTTTTACCGTTTTTTCTTCCTCGGCAATTTCTTTAATCAAGTTGTCATATTCGTCGCTAGATATGGGCGAAACCTCATCCAATGTTTCGGACGCTTCCTCGGGCGTTGTCTCAACCGCCGCTATGTCGCCATCAATTATATCAGTTTCAAGACTTTCTTCTTCCGATACGGCTTCTTCACTTACACCGTAATCTATTCCCTCAACTTCATATTCTGACATGTCTAAGGTCTCGTCCGTAACCTTTGTCTGTACGTCGATGTCCTCTAGCCCCAGTTCGTCCGCCCAATCAACAGATTTGTGTTCTTCTGATTTTTCAATAGGCAAATCTATATCGTATTCGGAAAAATCCGTAATTTCAGGAGTTACTTCGGACTCTTCAAGAATAGCTTCTTCAATTTCTTCAATTATTGATTCTTCGGGTGATAATTCTGCGTCTTCGAATATTGGCTCAGCTTCTTCAATAGGCTCTACCGCTTCTTCGATAACGACTTCTTCTGCTATCGGTTCTGCGTCCTCAATTTCTTCTACTATAGGTTCTTCAATTACAGTTTCTTCGATAACGACTTCTTCTGCTATAAGTTCTGCTTCTGTTATCGGCTCTGCTTTGATTATTGGTTCTTCTACGTCCTCGATAATTGCTTCAGCCTCTTCGATTATCGGTTCTGCTTCTTCGACTTCTTCTGCTATCGTTTCTGCTTCGATTACAGCTTCTTCGATTATCAGTTCTGCTTCCTCAATAATTGCCTCTTCGATTATTGGCTCTGTTTCTTTTACAGCTTCTTCGATTATTGGCTCTGTTTCTTTTACAGCTTCTTCGATTATCAGTTCTGCTTCTTCTACAGCTTCTTTAATTATTGGTTCTTCGATAGGCTCTACCGATTCTTCGATTATTGGCTCAGTTTCTTCGATAGGCTCTTCCGCTTTTTCGGATTCTGGTTCAATTTCTTTTACTATCGGTTCTTCGATAGTTGCTTTAGCCTCTTTGATTGTCGCTTCTGCTTCTTCTTCAACCTCTTCGATTATCGGTTCTGCTTCTTCTACAGCTTCTTCGATAACGATTTCTTCTGCTATCGGTTCTTCGATAAGCTCTTCTGCTTCCTCGATAATTGCCTCTTCGATTATTGGCTCTGCTGCTTCAATTACGGCTTCTTCAATTTCTTCTACTATTGATTCATCAATTACAGCTTCTTCGGATACTAATTCCGTTTCTTCGGACTCTTCAATTACAGCTTCTTCAATAACTTCCGGCGTTATGATTTCGTCAGCCTCGGTAATCTCTTCCTCAACTTCGCCGCTTTCGAGTTCTTGCTCCTCTTGCTCTTCTTCCTCTGTCTCTTCTTCTAGCTCTTTTTCTATCCCTTCATTTAACTCTTCTTCTAGCTCTTCTAGGTCTTCCTTGTCGAACTCTTCCTCGTACTCTTCGTCCTCGTCGCCGTCGTCTTCGATAATCGCTGTGTCTTCATCTAGTATTACTATGTTAGGAACATCTTCTTCAGTATCAAGCGCAACCTCTTCTTGCGGCGCAATGATTTCTATAAGTCTTATCAGTCCCTTCTCTAATAAAGTTAAATCGTCTTCATACGGATATGCAGAGACATAATCAAGCTGGTCAAAGGACGATAACTTATTTATACCGTTCTTCTGCATAAGAATATCAATCAGGCGCAACGCTCGTTTTAAGCCCAAATCTGATTTTACACGCACCATAAAGGGCGCTTTTTCGTATGATCTGAATTCGGACATATCCCTCTGATGATAAATGTTTTTGTCAAATTCGTCTAAAGACAACGCCAGATACAATCTTAGCGTTTTGCCCCTAATTGCGATTTTTACAAGCAACTTTCTTCCATAGCGGAAACTTTCGGCGCCCCAACTGATGCGGGAATGAACTTTTTTGTGAGATAACAAACTATTCTTAATCGCTTCATAATAGCGTTTTTCCGTCTCTCCCGACTGAATCAGACGGCTGATAAATGAGCGTCTGTATTTTGAAATAATATTAAACTTGCCCGCTTCTACAAAAATAGTAGCCGTAGAGTAATTAAAATCGGGGGTTTCGGCAACCTCGCGCGCATCTTCTTCGGGCAATTCTTCTGCAACTTGCTCCTCTTCGGGCAATTCTTCTGCTTGTTCTTCTTCCGTTTGTTCTTCTTCGGGTTGTGGCTCCGCTACTGCTTCCTCTTCGGGCAATTCTTCTGCTGCTTGTTCCTCTTCTAGCTGTTCTTCTGCTGCTTGTTCTTC
>SACC01000441.1 GCA_009928745.1 Clostridia bacterium | reverse complement strand
CTTATCACAGCTACGCAAGTAGGCCGTTCCGGTTGGGACGCTACGGATTTGGTTATGTCAAATATCGCAGAATCCGCAGGGCTCGCCCATACTTGTGATAATATCATGGCAATCATTCAAGATCTGACTTTGCGTCTAGACAATACATATAAATTGAAGTTCTTAAAAGTAAGAAACGGTGACGGTTTAGGAAGCATGGGTATTTTCAATATTGACTATAAGAAATTAAGAATAACAGAAACAGGCGACGAATACAACATGAACGCTTCATTTGGACGGATATGAATACAAGCATAAAACCTTTTATTGCGGCCGTAGGCGGAAAATCAAAACTTGCCAAACAAATATTAGAGGAATTCCCAGATCATATTGATCTTTATATAGAACCATTTTTGGGCGGCGGTTCTATTCTTTTCGAAGTCCTCCAGAAATACAAGCCAAAATATGTTATCGCAAATGATAAGAACTCGTCGATAATAAACGTTTTCAGCATACTTGCATATGGCGGAGAATCGCAATACGAAATTTTCATACATGCGTTAAACCAGCTTGAACGCGTTTTCAACAGGTTCGAGACTGACAAAGAACGTTCCGAATTCTATTATAGGATCCGTAATTCTTTTAATGAAACCAAAGAATTGTGCAAAGAAATCATACATAATCCCAGCAGAGATATTTTCAACGACACTGAAAAAAATAATGCCGCCATATTGAAATGGGGTGCGCAATTCATATTTTTGAACAAAACGTCTTTTAACAGCCTTTACCGCGAAAATAAGAAAGGCGAATATAATACGCCGTTCGGCCAAAAGAAATCGGCAAGTTTCGATTATTACAACTTAAACGCTTGCCGTACATTATTTCAAAACGGCAGTACTTCCATTATCTTCATGTCCGGTGATTATAAGCTTGTAGAATATTGGATTGAGACTTTTGAGTACGAGAAAATACTGTCTGACTTGGGTTCGGCGTTATGCTATATAGATCCGCCATACATGAATACATTTAATAGATACGTTAACGCAGAAACATTTGATCAAGTCGAGCTTGCCAATTTTTGCGATATGCTAAGAACAAAATACGGCATAAAGATAGTACAAAGCAATTCCTATATTCCTGAATTCTTTGAAACCCATTATGCCGATTATACGCTTATTGAATTGGATTCGATGCAATCATTTCACAGATCTAAAGTAAAGGAATATCTTATCAAGAGCAAAGATTAATCTGCAATGATAATTTTTACCGAATCGTTATCCGCTTTCAAAGTAGCCGAGCCTGACAAAGTAGCCATAGGATGGCAGTTTTGAACGGCTTCCTTAACACCTGCGATAAGCATGCGCTTAAAGAATTCGAGATCGATCATATCGCTGGTATTTTCTCTGTTATTTTCTTTTGTATTGACGGCAACAGGCGTAATTGCCCTTTCTGTTGTCGTGGCTGGCGCGGAAGTCGAACTCTAAATAGCGCCATTATCAATTAACGTTTGGACAAGCGTATTTATCG
>SACC01000049.1 GCA_009928745.1 Clostridia bacterium | reverse complement strand
AATGTTCAAAATGATTCAAATGTTAAAAACCTATGGCTAATTATTGTCAACAAATGGGGACTGAGTAATTTGTCGATTAACTCCTCGCAACACGACATGATAAATACCGCTTATACTCTTTTTTCTGGCAGTTCTAGGCATTCATAGATTCTCAAGACCATTATATATTAGACATAAAATATTGTCAATATTCAATAACAAATTTGGTGTGGATAGAAAGAACTGTTATAATTCCAATTTAATTGGAGCTTGTCATTTCGACTAGCGTCAGCGCCTCTGAGAAATCCCCTGATAATAAGCGATATCTCCTTTGAATCAGGGATTCTTCGACTTCACTCCGTTTCTCTCAGAATGACATACATTGGAAACAGTCAATATATTTCAAGGCAAAATGTCCACTCCCTAACAAATTACTCCGTCCCCATTTGTTACCCATTTGTTGTCCCCATTTGTTCAACGATTAGAAATCGTGTAGGCGTCAAAAGCGCCCCTTGTTTAGGGCGGTTTTATTTTATGCGTAAAGGCGGCATTGTTTTAGGACACGCACCCACACGCACAGAGCAGCACAGAAGAAGGCGCGTCAACCTTAGAAGTAATGCAGTGTTTATGTATAGAGCAGCCTGCATTTATATCTGAGTTTACTTCGCAGATACGCGCTTCCTTCGTGTGTTTTTATAAGATTGAATCGCAGAGTTACGCTTGAGCATATATTGCCTTGCAGGAATTAACCCAAAATAGGCAGAACATAGCTTATCGACTCTTCATTCGTATATCGGTACAGATTAGTTTTATTGGTTGCTCCGGTAGTGATAACCGCAAATGTCCGCGTAGAATTGGGTAATTTTTTATCATCATCAACCCATGTTCCCGAGTTCAAATATGTTTTTCCGTTAGCCTCAGTCTTTAAATACGGTATATGCGTATGTCCAAAAACAACCACATCTACATCTTCATCAGGATTTTTTAGGTATTGAGCGTTCGCCTGTTGATAGAAGTAATCCGATTCAATTGCGCCTAATGCAGCTTCAATAAAACTGTTTTTTACTTTAACGCCGTTTGCATCTTGACGAGCATCCCATGTCCGCTGAATATTCTTAAACAATACCGGTGCGGAAATGGTCCCATCCGTCTGGAGAGCAGGATAAAAATCCAAATACGAATAGGTATCGTTGAAGCCCGCTACGCGCATATCAAATATTTTTTCATCGAGACCTTCATTCGGTGTGATATGCGCGGTAAGCTTTTTTAATATACTATAATAAATATAAGCGCCATATTGATCTATGTCAGTTTTATCGGGAATTGTGGATATTACCGGCAAATTTTTTTCTACTTCCGGATAATCTTCCAGAACCCAAGTCGCAGCATAGCGCGCATAAATATATCCCGCGGGTAAAATTGTGTCATCATTGCCGCAAAGTTCTTTGTTCGAAAAAGAATCTGGCGCTGAAAAAGCATCATAACGGTGTCCGTGTTCAATTACAATTTCATCCCTATCGCCGGTATAATAAGCGCCGAGTCCTTTCGCATCTCTGGCTTGAACGATATTGGGGATTGCTGTTTGCAATACATCTGCTTCCAATGTCATGTCGTGATTTCCGGGGACATAAACAAGTTTTATCCCCGAAGCGATAACGTTGTTAAATTCATCAATAACGGCTTGATTGTTGGCTATAACGCCCTCGTAAAACTCGTTTTCATCGGTGTATTGCGGATAATAAACGGGCAGATACCAGGTGTCCAAAAAATCGCCGGCAATGACAAGCTCGCGTACATCTAAAGTGTTTTGCAGGCGTTTTAGAAAATTGATAAGCAGCGGGCGATTTTGCAAAGTCTCTGTATAGTCGTCTTCTATACCGAGATGAAGATCACTTATAACTACAATTTTATCCCGAGTTGCGCCTGCTTCCCACAACGGTGTGACATTTTTTTCATCGTTAATTGGTTTGCATCCTATAGGAAACAAAAATAAGGATAAAATCATAATTAAAACGAACATTACAGTAATAATCTTTTTTTTCATAAGTACATTCTCCTTAAAATAGTAATATATAATTATTTTTTTATACAACCGTTGGGCCTTCAATTATTTTGTAAGCGTCTTTCTTATAAATATGCTTATAATTAACTGTTATTAGTATTGAAGATATTTTTCGATGCTTGGTATTATATTATTAAATTTGGATCGATAGTAAATAACTATTTTATTGTACAGATAGCTACTTATTATATCTATCGTTTTTGCAATAGTTCTGATTACGTTCATAACTTTTTTCTTTTAGTAACTACTTCTAAGCTGTATCCATTTTGAATTTAATTTACTTTATTGTTTTATTATAAATGATTTCTGCGGCTGTCGTGACATTTTTTTAAAATTTTTTTGCCGCTATTCAAATCGATTTTTATATTTAAATATTATTGATTTATCATTTAACCAGTTTAAACAAAAGAGACTGAATTGATTTTCTATAATTAAAAATTTTAAATTTATTATAGCATAGCTTGAATATTTGCACAATACTGTTTGCGAATTATTGCAAAAATAATACTGGACTGAACTCCGATATATCTCATCAGACGGTCTCTTTCTATTATATTAACTTTTAACTAATAATAAAAATCAAAAACGCTAAAAGCGTTATTGCAATCATCTGCGCTAAGTGTTATACTTATTAGTATAATAATAATTTTAATTTAAGATAAAATTATTATAATTTTACAATACTTGTATTTAGCTATCACGAAATAATGCGAATGCAATTAGACTATTAAATTTGAGGAGATTACAAAATGCGCTTAAACAGAATGTGTCCGTTATGTTTTATTAAAAACATTTTTACTAACAAGGAAAAATGCAATCAAATAGTCGATCAACCCTACGATAACGGGATAACAAAGCCGCCTATGGGGTGGTCTAGCTGGAATTGTTTCCGTAACAAAATCGATGAGGATTGTATTTATACAATAGGCGATTGCATGGTGAAAAGCGGACTGTTGGAGGCAGGATATCAGTACCTCAATCTCGACGATTGCTGGCATTCTTCGATGCGGGACGAGAACGACCGTTTGCAGGGAGATTTTGGCACTTTCCCGTCGGGTATCCTTTCTCTTGTAAAGAAACTCAACGGCTTAGGCTTAAAGGTTGGTATATATACCAGCAACGGCACGCTGACTTGCGAGGATTTGCCGGCAAGTCTTGGTCGCGAAGCACTTGACGCTGACACAATAGCGAGTTGGGGTATAGAATACTTTAAGTACGATTATTGCCATCATAAGAAAATATCACCCTACGCGCCGCTTATCGCTACGGTTTCTCTTGCCAATAAAGGTGAAAAGGACAGTATCGTGCTGTCTGCTGCCGCTGCCAATCTTGAAGGCAACGCGCACGCTTTCAAAGACAAGCATATGCCTACCGGCACATATGTGTCAGGACTTGACCGCAATTCGGGTACCATAACATTCGAAAACATCCATCTTGAGAAAGGCGGCGAGTATACGCTTACGCTAACTACTAAGAAAGTCGGCTTTTATGAAAAATTCGCTATGATTAGCGTCAACTCGGAAAAGCCTCAATCTATTACCGTTCCTTCTTGTATGCCGATGAACTATACAGCGAGAACGCAAATGAAGGTTACGCTCAAAAAGGGCGTTAATACGATTAAAATATTCAATCCTATATACGACAGAACCGCCAGCGCAAAGTTGCAGTATCAAAATATGGGGCAAAAACTTAAGGAAGCATCGCTTAGGCGTGCCAAAGAAAACAAAACTGAGGTCAAGCCTATAGTTTACTCAATATGCGAATGGGGTTTTAACAAGCCTTGGATATGGGGCGCGTCAGCGGGCAATATCTGGCGCACTACAATGGATATCCGCCCTTGGTGGATATGGATTATGTTTATTTACCGCAAAACGGTTCAACTCAACGATTTTAGCAGTAAGGGCGCTTTCAACGATCCCGACATGCTGGAAGTCGGCAACGGAAAGCTGACAATTGACGAAAACAGAGCTCACTTTTCACTTTGGTGTATGATGAACGCTCCGCTAATTTTAGGCAATGATTTACGCAAACTTATTAATGCCGACGGAAGCATTGACAAAGAGAATCCTGTACTCAAAATTGCCACTAACAAAAAACTGATTGCGCTTAACCAAGATGACCTGTGCAAAGCGGCAAAATTAGTAAAAAAAGGCTTTATCGACGTATTGGCAAAACCCTTAACGGACGGTATTGCGATATGTATACTCAACCACACTAATAGACCGAAGAAGTATGCTTACAATATAAAACAGCTTATCAAAGACGCATATATCAAGCTGCCCGAGCAAAACTCCTATACCTTAGAGAATTTATGGGATGACTCCCTGCTCTCCACTACTGACATTGTCAATGCTGACTTAGCAGCTCACGGCGTCGCAGTATACAAAATCAAGCATAGCAGTATTTGATACTATTCATAAGTCGAATAGTGTTGTATCAACTTAACTTATCAATTAATAAGGAAGAATTAAACAATGCAATATTTAAATATTCTGTGTTGCAATTTAATTAAAAGTATCAACAAAAATACGGCAATCGCCGTATTTTTATATTTAAGATGCAAATTGTCTAAATATTTTTTTCGTCGAACACAATGCCATTCTTTTCTCTTTGGGCGGCAAGCTCCGCAGTAATCTTATCTTTTTTCTTACCCACAAGGTCATACCAAAAAACCGGTATTGCGCACAGGATAAGACTTATCCCCGGCACTATGGATACAAGACTGAACATGGCGAATCTTTTGGTAGTTGCGAGATCTGTTGCCGCGCTTACCACCGCCGAATTAAGCATCTGACTGGGATCTAGACTAATAATGATATACATAACCACAATCATTGACGTGGCTATCGCATTACCGAACTTGTTGACGAACGACTGACACGCCGAGCCTAGCGCGTTATCACGATGACCGGTCTTCCATTCCATATAGTCAAGGCTGTCTCCAATCATCGCGTATGATGTGATATTGAGCGAACCGAGCGGTATGCACTGTATTATTATAAAAGGTATGCAGACATACACAAGATAACTAGCCGCTGTGAATATAGACAGAGCGCCAACAATAGTTGTTGCGATACTCGCAAAAAATCCGCCAATACAAGTAACTATGACAATCTTTTTGTAATTGTACTTTTTATATAGAAAAGGCATGAATAGCATTGCACCGAACATACCGATAGCCGAACAAATGGTGAATATCATAGTTACTGTCGACACACTGCCCTTAATTGCCGCTACCCTTGCCGCTTCCTCCAGTCCGGAAAGCGACGGACCTATATAAAAAGCATATCGCGCGACATGCACTGCCGCGGCGTTCATCATATATCTGCCGCTGCTCAATATACCCATAACGATTATTATCAACAAAGGCTTACAGGTGAATACGCGTTTTAATATGGACGGTTCGCTCTTATCCTTACGAGGCTTATTAGGTATCAATACCCTCTCTTTAACGTGAAAATACGAGTTAATGAATAGCGCCATGCCTATAACAGAACTGACGATTGCCATTGCCATATAAATTTTCTTATCCATTGCAATGCCCGAAGTAGTTGAAACAAGGGGCATAACGAAGCCAAGTATGAAGAATAGTCCCATCGGCACTATAGAGCCTACACCGTTAAGGGTGCGTCCAAGACTAATTGTAGTGGCTCTTTCGGAAGGATTGGCGGTCATTACGTTCGGAAGACTCCAAAAAGGCACGTCACTTATTGTATAAATCATTCCCCAACCAACATAAATAAATCCTGCGTACAGCATTTTTTGCGTACCGCTAAGCCCTTCGGGAGCGTAAAACATAAAAAAGGTTAGCAAAAGTATGGGCAATGCGGTGAACATTATATAGGGTTTCATCTTTCCCCATTTTGTAGTAACCTTATCGATAATCAGTCCCATAATAGGGTCGTTAAATGCGTCCCAAACTCTCGCAAAAAGCATCAAAAGCAGTACAAAAACCAGCGGAACCTGCAGTACATTGATGTAAAAATCCGATATGAAGCCAGACATTATGGCATACACCATGCCCTGCCCCATCGCGCCTATTGAATAAATCCATAATTCCTTTTTCGGTATATATTTCTTGGTCTGTGGACTTATTATTTCATTTTGCTGCATCAAACACCTCTTTAGCCGTACTAATAATTAATATATTATATATATTTATTATGGTAACATAGTTATACGGCTATTGCAATACCCAATATTGTTGTAATCGGCTAAAAATATGGTATAATAATAAAAATATCTTCAATTAGGAGCGGTTATGGCTTTAGTATCCAGTTACGATTTAATGAAAAATGCAAAAAATTTTGCAATTCCCGCGTTCAACATCGATAATCTTGAGGGAGCAATCGCAGTTGCTGAAGTTATTCGCAACTTGAGAACTCCGGTTATTATTCAGACTATACCGCGCACGTTGAATTACGGTGGTATAGCCACATATCCTGCAATGATTAAAGCGCTTATGTCTGATTGCTCTGTCGATTATGCAATACATCTTGACCACGGCAACAGCTATGATTTAGTCACTCAATGCGCAAATTGCGGCTTCAGCTCCGTTATGATTGACGGTAGCGCGCTATCGCTTAAAGAAAATATTCTTTTGACCAAAAAGGTTGTAGATTATGCGTTTCCCTTAAATATTTCTGTTGAAGGTGAGCTGGGTATAATCGGAGGAAAGGAAGAAAACGAGTTTGAGGCGGAAGCTAGATACACTAAGGTCGGCGAGGCTGTAGAGTTCGTTGAAGCAACAAACGTTAGTTCACTTGCAATTGGAGTGGGAACTGCTCATGGCGTGTATATTGGTACGCCGGTAATTAATATTAAACGCATTGCAGAAATACACGCGGCAATAAAAACACCGCTGGTTTTGCACGGCGCTTCGGGATTAAGTGACACAACTGTTAGCGACTGTATTGCAGCAGGGATAACCAAAATCAATTTTGCAACCGAACTTAGGCAAGCCTTCACTAAGGGCTTGAGAACCGCGTTAAACAAAGACGCGGAGGTATATGACCCCAAGCTGTATATGCGCGACGCCATTGATGCCATAAAAGAAGTTTTGCATTCAAAAATACGGCTATGCTATAAGCTGAACAAATAAGGAGGACGCTATGCTGATAACCGCACACGGAGGCGCGCTGCGCACTCACCGCAACAGCAATCTGTTTTTGAAAAAATTGCAGATTATGCAGTAGATGTTATCGAGGTTGATATCTGGAGACGAGGCAATCTACTCTATTTGTCCCATCTGCCCTCTGTTTTGCCGAGATTTAGACTACCGCTGTCTCATGCCTTTGAATTCATAAAAACGCACGATTTCAAAATAAACTGCGATGTTAAACAAAGGGGTCTTGTTAAAGCGGTGCTTGATTTAGCTAAAAAAATCGGAGTATCCGAACGCATAATTTTCACGGGTAGCGTAAGCGCGGCGGATATAGCTGACTTGAATGCAGGTGAAGTTTACCTTAATAAGTCATTTTTCAAAATTAGAAAGCTTTTACCTAAAGATGTTGTAGTAATTAAAAAATATATGGACAGCTTTAATTGCGCTAATATCAAAGGGATTAATCTGAGTTACAAAATCTGCACTGAAGAATTCCTTAATGAATGTAAAGAACAGAAGGTTGCCGTTTCTGTGTTCGTAGTTGATAAACAATGTGAGATTGACAGACTTGCAAAGCGTAGCGAGTTAGCCAATATTACAACGAATTATCCCGATACATTACTAAAATTACTAGACAAAAAAATATTAAAATAGAGGTTTATATGAAAAAACAATACGATACATTAACTATAGGACACATTTCACTTGATTTTAATATCGACTATAAAGACAATCTTATTATTGAGGTTGGCGGCGCTGTTATTTACTCAAGCGCGTCAGCGTATGCCGGCGGATACCGCGTTGGAGTTGTTAC
>SACC01000440.1 GCA_009928745.1 Clostridia bacterium | reverse complement strand
ATTAACCTGTTTGCACTAAATGACATTTCACATTTCCTCAGCAAATATAATGTGATAAACCTTTTCGGACGGCTTTTTGAACAGCTTTCGTCTGCGGTTATATTATACGCGGCACTTATATTGCTGTCGGTTTTTACAGTTATCCGGTTATTTGTAAAAAACAATGTTTCCATATCATTCAAACGGATTGGGCTTAAATTCAAGCTGCCGCGCATAAGCGTATGCCCCAAAAGTCTGTTAGGATATGAATTCCGAAAGGCCGCGGGGAATTGGCTTGTCATCATTTCCTTAATGCTTTTGGTTATCGTCAAAATAATGCTTTCATCTTCAGAATATCAAGTAAACCGTTCGTTCAACGACGCTGTTTACAAGAATTATATGATACAGCTTGAGGGAGAGTGGACGCAGGAAAAATCAGATTTTATTAAAGCGCAACGGCAGTATTTCAACGAAATACTGGATATAAATAAAAAAGAAGAAATGGGGCGAATGTATAAAGACGGCGAAATAGAACATGGGGAATATTATAAATATATTGATGAATACTACGACGCCAAAGCGAAAAGCGAACCTTTCGAACGAATTGAGGCAAGAAACGAATATTTGATTTCGGCTTTGGCAGAGGGAAAGGACGTCGCTTTCGTATATGATACCAGTTATAATAAGCTGCTTTTCGCAAGCATGGATATAACCCTTTTGTTGCTTATCTCTATTTTGCTTTCGGGCATTTTCGCCGACGAATATTTGTCCGGTTTTGACAAAATCCTGCGGGCTTCACCACGCGGGCGGCGGCAGGTATGCAGAGCGAAATTAATATATGCCTTTATTGTCACCACCGCGGTGTTTATCGCTTTTTCCGTCATTGACGCGGTAAACCTCGTTCAAAATTATGATTTTGCGTCGTCCTCGCTTCCTATCGCAAGCATACCGGCTTTCGGTGAATTCGGCGGATTGTCTTTGGGTGCTTTTATCGCTTTAATTTATATCGAAAAATATATAGCATATCTCATTTTCGTTACTTTTTTATGCGGTTTATCTCTGCTTTTAAAAAGAACCGTCACAGCGCTTTTTGTCGCGGCGGGAACATATTTTCTGCCTTATATTCTGAAAAGCATCGTTTCGGACAAATTCGATTATATCGATATGACTAACCTGCTTTCACCGGGCGGTTATCTGGTGAAGAGCGTCGATGTACACTTTATAAACATATTCGGACTGTTCGCTTCGCTTCTTGTTCTGGCGTTGACAGTCGCTTTGACAACCGGTTTGATTTCGGTACGGCGCTTTTGTAAAACTTATTAGGAGGGCATAAAATGTCTGAAGAAAAAATACTTGATATAATAAATGTATCCAAAACTTATGGAAGCGTTAAAGCGCTGACCGATTTCAGTTATACCTTCGGGTATGGTGTCTATGCGCTTCTCGGTCCTAACGGAAGCGGCAAATCCACATTGATGAACATTATTACCGATAATCTAAGAGCTGATTCCGGTGAAATAACCTATAAA
>SACC01000439.1 GCA_009928745.1 Clostridia bacterium | reverse complement strand
AAAGAGATGTTAGAAAAAGAAAAGTTGGACGGCGTTATTATTGCTACCGAGCATTTTGCTCATACCGATATTGCAAAATATACAATATTGCACGGTGTAAATACTCTTGTTGAGAAGCCGCTTGCGGTTACAGTGTCAGCTTGCGAGGATATAATAGCAACAGCCGCAAATTATCCTTCGGTAAAAGTCGGCGTATCCTTTAATCAGCGATCCAACAGGCTTTACAGGAGAGCAAAACGCATAATTGAGGATGGAAGTCTAGGCGAGATTGTAAGAGTTAATTTTATTGTAACCGACTGGTATCGTTCACAGGCGTACTACAATCAAGGCGGATGGCGCGCAAGCTATGTCGGCGAAGGCGGAGGGTGTCTGCTTAATCAGTGCGTTCACCAGCTTGACATATTGCAATGGCTGATTGGTATGCCGAAGTCTGTAATCTCGGATAACCGTACCGTCAACAGAAATATAACGGTGGAGAACGATGTGTCCGCAATGCTTATATATGATGGCTTCAACTGTATGTTTAGCGCCTCATCACACGAACTGAAGGGAACTAACAGGCTGGAGATAGCCTTTGACAAAGGCAAAATTGAGATAACCTCTGCAAAAATGAAGATTTGGACGCACAGAAGTGAAAAACTTGTCAATGCAACTACAACTTTCGGATACGGTTTTGCGCCAAGTGTTAAGCGCACATACGGATACGGGATATGGCGCGGAATTGTTGACATTGCCCTCGGTCAGCAACCCCGATCGATTAGAGCGTTCGCAGACTCCGTTAGGGGAACTGGCGAAATGCTTGCTAATATCAAAGAAGGGTTGAATGCGGTAGAATTAATCAATTCAATTTATATGGCAGGTTGGCAAAAGCAGGCAATAGCTTTGCCGATTAACAGAGCGGAATATGATAGAATGCTTGCAGAAAGGCAGCAAGAAGAAAAAAATAAATAATAACAGGGAGAAAAACATGAGCAAATTTGTTATTTCGGGATTCTATGATGAAATCTGCGGAGACTTGAACACGCAGCTATCGGTATTAAAAGAGCTTGGAGAAAAATATATCTGTCCCCGCACGGTCAACGGCAAAAATATATCTGCATATTCTGCAGAGGATTTTATAAGTACCGTTAAGCACGATATCTTGAGCCGCAGCGTATTTATAACCTGAATCTTTTCCTGTTACCCATTCTTGGGAACAATCCAAGGCATTTAGTAAATCAATTGCGTGAGGTTGTCTTGATTTAGGCGGAATAAAGTTAGTCACATCAATTTTGCCAGTACACATCATTATACCGCCATTAACATTTGTCTTTGAACTACCTTCAACTGTTGGGTTGTAATATAAATTATCAATGATAGGTAAAATAACAAATAAACGTGCATATTGACTACTGCCCAACTCAGTTCCATTAAGATCTGGCACTAACAAGAAGCGTGCATTGCCAACATTAACGGTCCCATCAAGAGCAAACCTAGGATTGCTACTAGTGTTTGAGAAAGGTACTTTAG
>SACC01000048.1 GCA_009928745.1 Clostridia bacterium | reverse complement strand
GCCTTCAGTACTGTGCCATCATCGGCTTTTTCTTTGCTTTTTGCTAATTTTGCTTGAATATTAGCAATATCGGTTTCTTCGCCGTCCGCGTCATCCTCTTCATCTGCGGTTTCCTTTTTGATCCCTGCTCCGCCCACATACGCAACTATTAGCGGTATGCTTGAGAGCGAACAAGGCGTGAATACAGTAAGAATACCGGCAACAAACGCTATTAACATGCCAATGCCAAAATTACCGGATATTAATTCACCTAATTTTTGAAGTATTGCATCCATATTACACCCACCCTAATGATTGGAATTTTTCGACAATTTCTTCATAACTGTGATATCCCGACCACCTTGCGACCTCTTTGCCGTTCGCATTAACAAATATTAATGTCGGTATGCCTGAGACTTTGTATTTCGCAGCCATTTCTTCGCCTTTTGTTGAATACCAAGCGTCATAGAACAATACATTGACATCATTCCCGTAATCCGCTTTTAGTTGCGCCATTACAGGCTGCAGTTGACGGCAAGCCGCGCAGCCAGTTGAGCCAATATCTATAAAAGAAGGTTTTGAAGGATTAATAGCGTTATTGTTATTGCCCGAGCCATTAGCTGTACCCAAAACAATACCTACGACAACCGCTGTAAGTACAAGTACAACAATTATTGAGCCTACCAGTTTTTTGCCTGTTGTCGCCCACCAGATTTGTCTTGACTTTTTCTTTTGTTCTTCCTTAGACAGTTGCTTTTGCATGGGTCTCGATTCGCTAATCGCTTTTTTCTTAGTTCCTCTACTGCTCATGTAATACTCTCCTTTATCTGAAATATATTAATAATTCCTTATCTTTCGGCACCCTGCCCATACATTTGAACTTGCCGTCTACCTCAAGGGCGGGCATCTGCATTATTCCCTTGCTGATTATTTTGTTGAGATCTGTAATGTATTCGACTTCCGCGTCTATTGCGTTGTCCTTTACCAATTTGAGTACGCTCTCGTGCAGAGCGTGACAGCTTTTACAGCCAGTTCCGTAAACTACGATTTTCATATTATCGCCTCCTAATTAACATTTTCCGCCGCAGCCGCAATTCCCGCAGCCGCAACTACAATTCTCATTATTTTCCGCCTTATTGTCTCCAAAATACTCTATCGCGCCGACTGGGCATAACTTTCCGCAACCCGTGCAGCCTTGGATACAGTTATCGGGATTAACGACAATAGGCAATGTCGATTGCTTATCGTAGACACCGTTCTTGCATTTTGCGATACACGCGCCGCACTCGATACATTTTTCATAGTCAATCATCGGATACCAGGTTTTGCTCATATTTATACTCCTTTTAGCTGTTATACGAATAAGAAATTAAACGCGTTAAACACAAAACCGATTATCATAATTCCTACCACCACGATAGCGATGAAGGAAATCAACAATTTTGGTTTTATGGCTTTAGACAGCATAACCATACTCGGCAGACTCAGCGCTGTTACGCTCATCATAAATGCAAGAATTGTGCCTGCGCCGACACCTTTGGCAAACAGCGCCTCCGCAACGGGTATTGTGCCGAAAATATCCGCATACATCGGTACGCCGACAAAGGTCGCGACTAACACCGAATACCATTTGTCCTGACCTAACACCGCCTGTATCCAGTCGGCAGGTATAAAGTTGTGTATTGTAGCGCCTATCGCTACGCCGATTAAAATATACGGCCACACCTTGCGCAAGGTCTCGAGCATACGCTCCTTAGCAAACAACGCTCTGTCTTTTCTCGTCAATTCGGCAATATCTATATCAATATTCGCGCCAGATGTCACAAAATCCCGCACATGCTTGCCAACTCCCGTTTTTTCGATTATAGTACCCCCGATAATCGCAAGCACTAACCCTACTATCACATATGCAATCGCTATTGGAAAGCCGAAAACGCTGGCGAGAATAATGAACGCGCCTAAATCCACCAAAGGACTGGAGATAAGGAAGCTGAAAGTGACTCCGCTTGATAGTCCGGCGCTTGTAAAGCCCATAAATAACGGTATGGATGAGCAGCTGCAAAACGGGGTCACCGTACCTAGCAAGGCGCCCATTGCGTTCGCGCCTATCCCCTTATACTTCCCTAATATCCTTTTTGTCCTTTCAGGAGGATAATAGCTTTGAATATAGGAAATAAAGAAGATAAGCAAGCAAAGCAATACTATTATCTTGATTGTATCGTATATAAAGAACTGTACGGCTTTGCCCCACACCGTAGCGATAAAACTATCGCCGAACATACCCGCCAAGGCTAACCCTGTAAGGCTGTTGAGCCATTTCATCCCCAGAACTTGATCCGAGACAAAATTCAGCGCAGCTTTGACCGCGCCCCATCCGCCAATCAACCCGGTTAGGGTAAGACCAACTGCAATAATCAAAACCACCGCTAAAAAAATCAAAAGTTTTTTGTGCTTTATCATCCTCACGGGTCTTTCGTTATCATTATTATCTGCTCCGCTCATTATCGCTCCTTTGCTCGTTCAATTAGCTACTAACAATTAATATCTGCGCTTTGCTCTCTTTTTCTGTTAAGAAAGCCCGTCAATTCGCTTATAGTATCCCAATTAAGTGAATAATGATTCCATTTGCCATCCTTTTTGGTCGACACCAACTTGCAATCGGTAAGCATTCTCATATGATAACTTAGTGTCGGCTGAGTAATGTTGAACGCGGCAAGTATCTTGCAGGCGCACATCTCGCCCGCCTTGAGCATATCAAAAATACACGCCCTGGTGGGATCTCCTATTGCCTTGCATATCTCTGCATAATCATCATAGGTCATTTTGTCACCTCATATAGATATTTTTCTATGTGTTATTATATGCCAAGCATTCAGCTTTGTCAATCACAAAATGCAACTTTATTCATTGACAATCTCTACCCATCTTTGCGCAAATTAATGCTTAAAAAAAGACTACCGGTACAACAAGTAGTCTTATTTTATTGGAAGGCAGCCGCATCGCTATTCTATTGCAGCTCCTCAGTATAACTATTTAACATGGAATATTGGAATTACGGCTGATTATCTTTAAGCCTTTTTTTGTTCTTTACGCGCATAATATTTTGTCTCTCGGTAGCCATTGTAGTGTTATACATAAGTGTTCTTTGAGCATCATAAGCGTTGAACGGAGCCCAGGGAGCCATAAAGGGCACTCCGAAGCTATTCATAGACACAAGCTCAATCATAATAAGCGTCAGGAACAGAGTGAATCCATAAAAGCCAAAAGCTCCGGTAACAAGTATTAAAGCAAACTTTAAAATTCTAAAGGTATTAAGGAGAGAATAATCAGGTATTGCAAATGAGGCGAGCAGGGCGGTAGATACGACAATTAACAGCAATGGACTGAAGATGCCAGCAGAGACAGATGCCTGACCTATTACTAGAGCGCCGACAATACCGATTGCCGGACCTATCTGCTTGGGCACTCTAAGCAGTGACTCTCTTAACAATTCAACAATGAATTCCATAGTTAGCGCGCCGAATACCGCAGTGAAAGGAACTTTTGAGCGCATTTCCATTAACGAAATTGCGTATTTGGCAGGTAGCACATCCGAATGGAATGAGGTCAAGGCAACGAAGATACTGGATGCGGTTAAGGCAATTATGAACGCTAAATATCTGAATAATCTTCCATACATTCCAAAATACTTATTGTCATATCTGTCGTCACAGGTCATAAAAAATTCGGAGAATACCTTAGGCGCCGACAATGCCAAGCCGCTTCCGTCAACAAGGACTATCACTTTTCCCTCAAGTAAAGTATGAAAGGTCATATCAGAACGCTCTATTATGCCCATTTGCGGAAGGATTTGATGTTTTTTATCCAACAGAAAGCTTTGCAGCTCGCCGGATTCGCCGATACCGTCCACATCAATACTTGTTATCCTGCGCTCCACTTCGCTGACAACACTTTCATTGGCTATATCTTCGATGTATACAACCGCTACGCGGGTCTTGGTTCGTCTGCCTACTTCAAAATTCTTGATGCGCAGGTTTTTATCCTTGACACGATATCTTAGCAAGGAAATATTGGAGTCAAGATTCTCGGTGAAACAATCCTGCGGTCCGCGCATCGTGTAGGTAAGTTTCGGTTCGGGAATTGCTCTTTTTTCAACCATCTTAAGATTCAATACAAGATATCTCGAATCTGTTGAAAAAAGTACTACGACCATTCCTGACAGGATTATATCATCAAGCTTTGAGGGGTCTGTTTCTATTGTGCACTCTATAGCGTAGATAATTCCGTCTGCTGCTGTCTGGGCATTTATAGAGTTATCAAGTTTTGAGCAATACTCAATTAAAGGTCTTACCACGAACTCGGCAAGTCCGGTCTTATCAATAAGCTGATTGATATATATTATCTCAATTCTTCCGTTGATATAGGGAATAGACCTGCTGTTATAGTTATGCTCTTTTGCCTTAAGCAACCTTACTATATCTTCAAAGTCATGATTATCCAAGCCTTACACCTCCTCTATTTAGCCTCATCATTACTGTAATCCATAATCCAAACTGTTCCCAGTTTTACCTTTATATTGTAGTTGAATTTTATCTTAGGGTATTCTTCATACCAATCCATTCTGTCGAATTCTATAGGGTATTTAATTCTGAATTCATCGTCGAACTGATAGTAGTCACAATTAAACTCTGTCTGCGAACGACCTATTGCTTCAGCCAACTCTTCCTTTATTCTTTCTTTTAACAGTTCCCCAAGGGCTTTTGCGTCTTCTTCTTGGAAGTTGTAAGGCTCCTTCTTATCCCCATATAACAGCTCGGCTTTATACTCCATATTGACATCCATACTTATTTGCTCATTGTCATAGTTGGCTTTGATGGTTCTTTTCTTCTGTGTTACCTTCACCGTCATATTCATATCATTATAATGCAATCTGTAATTGGTCTTGACCTTCTCTGCTTTTAATAAAATCATGCCTTCAATTTCCTCAACAGGCAAGAATCCGTCAACCTTATTATTATTTACAACCGAATAGCCCACCAGCGCTATTTCCTCTTCACTTATGCCCATACAGGGAATTAACATGCCCGTATACTTAGCAGAGATGTTTTCTAATAATCTCATTGTTGTCCTCTTGAAGGATTTTCCCTGTTCCTCGAGAGTCTCAATAATATCTTCTGTTACAAAACCTAAGGATTGCTTTTTTTCCTTAGTGATTTTTAGAAGCTCTTCAGGCTCGTCTCGCGTTATTACCGTATCAATTTTTTTACGGTAATTCTCATCAGATCTAAATCTATGCAGATATTCAATAAAATGCAGTTTCGCGAATCTTTCGGTCATTACAATCGAACGCACTGCGCTCAGATATACGGGCTTATCCATTTTTTCATTAGCGTTATTTCTTGCTTCTACAAAGTCCTTTCCTACGCTTTTGACTACAAGGTATTTATCCTCGCTTCCTCCACCGCTTCCATTAGTGGTAGCCTTGTCCGGATTCGCCATCTCTATATAGAAAATAATTTTATCCTCGTTGTAATCTAATAATACTGTGGTAACAATCGACCTTTCATTTAAATCTAAAGCATCCCAACAGCCAGAAGAAAATAGAATAACGTATAACATAATTAAACTAGCGGCAAAAACTTTAATCTTTTTAAAATTCATGATCTTTCATCTCCCGCTTCCTTCTTTTGGTTGCTTGTTTCTTAATAATTGCAATCGTGAACAGTACAACAGGTATTGCTAAACTTGCAATGGCTATTATTATAGGAAAGGACTGCTTGGCTATCTCTTGTATATTGGTTATATTTGTAGCAATCATAGCTAAAATAAAGAGGATTATTGACATTATTATAGTCAACACGGAGCGTTTTGCCTTAGCAAAAATTTTGCAAGCTAATTCTAAGATTGCGACATTGACAATAAACAAACCAGCAAACAGACTGGTCAGCCCGAATGTGAGATAGAATATGTCGGTTCTTTCAATAATAGGCACTTCAACTATCTTTATTGCTTCAATAAAAGAGTCATTGAACATGGCTGTATTATTAATACCAAGAATCATAATGGTACTTTCCACAATCAGCGCGTAAAATAAACCGATAATAATTAAGGTTCTAAAAGTTTGTCTGGGCGCTTTTTTGTTAAGGGCGGTAAAGGGTATAATAAATAAAATTTCAATGCCTCCGAATCCTGTTATAGTGTCTTTCATTGCGGGCACAATATTTTTTACTTCGAGCGGATTGAGCAGAGGCAAGACGTTGTAATGCATGCCTTCGAATATCATAATTCCGCAAAGCACTGTAGTTACTAGAATAAATGCAACGCCTATTATCTCTGTCATTCTAGCGACATTCGTCACTCCCTTATAGGCTATATAACCGAATAAGGCAATTCCAACTATTAATAGCGCATACGGAGGAGTTAATGGAAGAAAATTAGCAGATAATAATCCTACTAATTTTGTCTTCAAATAAACGGCGATTATTGTAAAATATATTATATAAAAAACACAAATGGCGTAATTAAAATATTTGCCTACTATATCTTTACCATAATCGAACAGCACTTTTCCCTCATTCATCGCGTTCAGTTTGCATATCATGAATGCGACTATAGCGAACACTATGGACGCTAATATGATAGGTAGCCAGCTAATTCTGCCGGCTGACTGAGCCATAATCTTGGGTAAATCAATAGTTGTATAAGTTGTCAGCGCAAGAAATAATAGAAAAAATAGCTGTTTATTGGTTACGCTACTTGGATAATGTCCCACTGAATTCTCCTTGTTATGCTTATTATTTAACCGTTTTGGATTAATATTCCATTTTTTGGCATTAATACAAAACAGCTTTAATAACGCGCACAATCGCAGAGATTACAGCGTGAAATATATAGCTAAATTCTATATACAAAACTGCATTTTGAGCAGACTTTACGGTGAACACATACAATATTACCGCATTGCGGGCATTTCCAACGCTCCGCCTCATTTTTTACGAATTCGTCAAGCCCCTTTACCTTAATGCTTTGCAAATTCTCCAGCATACTCATACTGTATTTTGTCCTATATCTTTTGTCTAAGTCGTTGAGCCTGCGGCATGGGTATTTTTTACATTCATAACAAAAACCGCTTTTGCTATTGATGACATGCTCACAATTTCTAATAATGCATTTTTGGCAAGAATTAGGCATTGTCGCAATGTCTATATTGCAACCGGTACACCGGTTTTTCTCTCTTTGATACGCATAACACAGATTACAATTCATTCCGCACGGGGCTATAAGCGCTTTTTCCATTAACACATTCTCCTTAAAACTAACAAAATATTTGCTTTAATATCTTAATAACGGACTTAATTACTTGCTTAACATATAAACAATATCTTTAATAAATTCCAAAATTTTTTCTTCAATTAATTTTATTAGCTGTTCAGGATAGTCAAAATCAGGCTTTGCATCAATTATTGTTGCAATGATAGAATCCACTCCGGGATTGATTTTTGAAAGTGTATATCCGCCCGTATCCTTAAGACTTAAGAATTTATTATAATTTGATTGTATTTGTCTGTTATTCGCGGCAAGCCATAGCTCAAATACGCCTTCTTTGTGCATATAGACAATGGCAACCTTTAATTTTTTATCCTTCAATTGGGACGGAGTAAAGGCAAAATAAGTCATATCCATATATCCATAATACAAAGCGCCCGCCGTATAATCTATAAATTTATTCTCAAGATATATCCTTAGCTCAGACATAAATTTCATTATCCCCGAATATGCCTTCTGTATATGACCCTTGTTTAATTGCAGCGTATATTCCCTAACATCATCGTTTAATGCCATTATAACTACCTCCCAACCGTTATTATTATAGCATACGCTCATTGAGTAATATATAAAAAATCAATGAATTTAATAATTATAAATAGGCAATTATATAACAAAAAAGTGTTTAATTAATAATTACAGCTCTTTATACCAGACGTTCATACTCTCTATAC
>SACC01000438.1 GCA_009928745.1 Clostridia bacterium | reverse complement strand
GCTTTTTCATCTCCATAATAGATTGCTCAATATCCTTAGCGCTATTATTGCGTATAACAAAAGTCTCCGCCCTCGCTCCCGCTCTTTCAAAGGCTTTTGCCATATCGTATTCGCAGTTAGTGCCCGGGAATACCGGTATGATTACTTGCGGTACAGCCGTCTTCTTCGCCTTGAATATCTTATCGGTATGATAACTGATATTCTTAACTTCGCCGTCTGCTATCGCGGTACTTCTGAATACTGGCTCGAGCATTGCGGTAAACGCTTCTGTAAGTTCTTTGACCGATATAGTAATATTCGGCGCGGTGATATTGCCCGAACCGTTAAGAGTGCCGATATAGCTACCGTAAGGCGTATCAATAAGGCTGTTCGTTATAAGAATTATATCTCCGGTCGCCGTCATAAAATGTTCTTTATCGAATCTTTCAAGATATGCGCCGCTGCCGTTGCCGATTAAGGATTTTGCCAGCGCAACACAAAAACTGCTCTCGCATACTGTCGCCCACTTGATTTCGCCATTCATTATCATCGCGCTTATTGCCGAATACATATCCAATAATTTTGAATAATACGGTCTGCTGTATTCGTCCTTTTGCACTTTGAATCTATATATATATCCGCTATCTCCGAACGCATTATTGATTAATGCATTGTCACGCGCAATACCCATCGCAAAAGCGATTAGAGTCGGCGGCACGTCTATATTCTCAAAAGTACCGCTCATAGAATCCTTGCCGCCGATTGCCGCAAGTTTCAAGTTAATTTGCGCGTCAAAGGCGCCGAGTAAGGCGGACAATGGCTCGCCCCAACGCGACGGCTCTTTCTTTAGCCGCTTAAAAAACTCCTGTAGCGTAAGTCTGATTGTTGTATAATCTACCCCCGATGCTACCAGCTTGCTGACTGCGCTTACTATCGAATATATAGCTCCAGTATACGGAGATTCAATCATTAATTCGGGACTAATACCGAACGAAGAACAAGTGACAGTATGTGTAAAGCCGCTTACCGGCGGTTTGCTCGCCATAATAATGGCTGGAGTTAGCTGGTTTTTGCCTCCGAACGGCATAAGCACGCTTGCCGCGCCTATTGTCGCGTCAAAGACTTCGCCTGCGCCTTTTTGCGAGCAATTATTCAGCTTAGCTAACTCATATTTAAGCGCCTTGCCGTATTCACCTTTATCCGCATAGTCTTCGGTAACCTTGTCAAGCTGTTCAAAATACTTAATCGCTCCCTGCTCAATATCAGCGTTTTGCAATTGCTTAACGCCGTTAGTGTCTAAGAAGTTGCGTTCAATATCAACTATCAGTTCGTCCTTATAGAACATTCTCAAACGGTCGGTATCAGTTATTTCCGCAACACATACCGCCTTTAAGTTCTCCTCTGCCGCCAACTCAATAAATCTTGCAGCATTTTCCTTATAGACAACAACCGCCATTCGCTCTTGAGATTCGCTTATTGCAAGCTCAGTCGCTGTAAGTCAGTCATACTTTTTATTAATCCTTTCAAGAT
>SACC01000437.1 GCA_009928745.1 Clostridia bacterium | reverse complement strand
GTAGATGACGCAATGTATGGCAGAACCGGTATCGCGCTTGTTGACGAGAACAACTCAATAGGTATCGAATTTTATTTTAACGATGTGTTTTATTATAAACCTTCTAATTCATACGTGCAGCTAAGTATTGACACCAACAGAGAAAATCGGAAGGCGGAAGCGTTAGAGGCGCTTGGCATCGGTAAAAAGCCAAAAGACACATCGAAGGATATAGACGCAACTAATACAACTATAACAAAGGATAATAAAAACACAGAACCGCAAAGGGAGCTCACAGTGGAGAATATGGATAAAAATATTAAAGAAGCGGCGGCTGAGGACTTAATCATCAGCGATAACCGTAAGTATAATCTTGATGATTATATTAGAATGAACGAAATCAAGAATAGCGATTCACCCTACCGCTCCACTCTTGACACTATGTTTGGCAGCCGCAATGACAATATCGTTGCGGATACAATCTCACCCAAGGCAATGAGCAGTGAAATTACCATTGCAACCTCAAGTTATGCCGATCTGAAGGAGAGACTGATGCGTGTCGGATACAAACTCCGCCCGTATGTAAAACAGACCACCTCTTCCTATTATTCTATGAATTTTATTTTTTCCAATAAAATTAAAAGGGATTGTTACACTTTTTTATATTTTGCAATGCTTATAGAAATATTTATCGGATACTTTTTTGTAGATAGATTCGCAGGTATCGGCTTTGTAAGCTATATCTCGACTGCCGCCGCTTTGTTAATAGTGCCTATTTACGGATGGGTTAATTATATGCTGCATCCAGATAAGCGCATAAGAGCGCAGTTCGATTTCAAAATTGCTATTGCCGGCGTTTTAATGTTATATGTTAATCTGCTGGTAATTACAATATTACTTGGCTTTTTCGCATTTACTTCAGACATCTATAGTGTAGAAAGTATGATTGTACCGATTTTTTATCCTGCTGCCCTACTACTTAACTTACCTCTTGCGGTAATAATATTCAATATACTATATAAAACTAATAGATATCATCTGCATTAAGTCATTTTGCGTACTATACAAAAAGTACAGCGGCTATACATTATGTATAGCCGCTGTTTTAATTGAAATATATTAAGTATATTCTATAAAACTGGTTTGATCGGTTCAAACTTAAGGATCCCTCCACTACGGTCGGGATGACAAAATTAAATATTGTTTAATTATATACCGAAGTTTAAGATAATAATTACTAATTTCTCTGGATAATACTGGCGATTAATAAGATCCTTCCACTAGGCAGGATGACAAGGCTGATTTCAATAATGATTGATATTATATAACTTATATGGGTTTTCTCTCTTGCAATGCGCGAGAGAGCGTCACTTCGTCAGCGTATTCTATCTCGCTGCCTGACGGAAGTCCTCTTGCGATACGTGTAACTACAATATTAAGAGGTTTTATCAGTCTACTCAAATAGAGCGCAGTTGCGTCGCCCTCTACATCAGGGTTAGTTGCAACGATAACTTCGCTAACACCGTCTAACCG
>SACC01000436.1 GCA_009928745.1 Clostridia bacterium | reverse complement strand
CATATATTCTTACGGGGCATATAATAAAGGCTCAGAAACTGATTACAGTGTGACCGAGCCTGTTCCGGGATATGACGACGGAGGTGTTAAAGGCGACGTATCCGGTGAAGCTGTTGTATCCGGCGAAGCTGTTGTATCCGGCGAAGCAAGAGAATCTGATAAAAAAGAAGCAGACGAGAATGGGGAAAATGAAGTCAAACCGACAGACCCCAACGTATCAGAAGAACCTAATTATTATTACGGTTATTATTACAGTACAAACCGCGTCTGCGCAGATATATACGATATTACCGATAAAACTTCCCCGGTATTTATAGCAAGTATCGGACAGGACGGTTATACCGTGACAAGCAGAATGATAGGCGATACGCTTTACCTTGTGTCTCAGCATTATCTTTACGGCGGTATCGATATTAATAACCCCAATACCTTTGTTCCTTCTGTATATACAGATGATGAATCCGCTCTCATAGCTGCCGAAGATATCACTTTGTGCCCGGTATACGATTCAATGAATTATATTATCGTCAGCGGCATCGACACGGTTAAAGCGGAAATATCCTCCACCGCAGCATCGTTAGGCAGCGTAACGGCGGTATATGCGAATACCGAAAACCTTTATATAACCGGTTATAATCCGGAATATATAACCGAAGGTAATACCACTGTCTATACGATGAAAACCCTTATCCAGCGTTACACGCTTGACGGCGGCAAAGTAGATTTCGCCGCATCCGGCTTGGTCAACGGCAATGTGTTAAATCAGTTTTCTATGGACGAATACAAAGGCTATCTCAGAATAGTCACCACCGTTGATAACTATTCCTACACTTATATCGAAAGCAGCGGTACTGGTGTCGCTTACAACGATACCGTATCATATTCGGGCGGACAGTCCAATTCGGTTTATGTGCTTAATAAAGACCTCGAAGTCGTTGGAAAAATAGAAGGGCTTGCGGATGACGAAAGAGTTTATTCCGTACGTTTTGACGGCGAAACAGGTTATTTTGTAACCTTCCGACAGGTTGATCCGCTTTTCGCGGTTGATTTATCCGATCCCACAAATCCCAATATATTATCGGCACTTAAAATCCCGGGCTTTTCAAATTATCTGCACCCCTATGACGACGGACTGCTTTTCGGTCTCGGAATGGACGCCGATGAAAACGGTTCGGTTGGTTATCTCAAGCTGTCGATGTTCGATGTATCTAACACTGCCGATGTAAGTGAAATTCAAAAGCTTGTGGTCGATAAGGTTTTCTATTCGGAAGCTTCCTATAACCATAAAGCTATCCTTATCGACAGCGGCAAAAATATCATCGCGTTCCCCGCTGATAACGCATACTATGTATATTCATATGACCGCAACAGCGGCTTCGAATTGAAGAAAATCATTTCCTTCGGCGGCAATGACGAAAAAAATGAGAATTATTACTGGTATTACAACGGCGTACGCGGCTTGTATATCGGGGATCACATGTATATTGTTATGTCGGGAGCGAAAGGATATAT
>SACC01000435.1 GCA_009928745.1 Clostridia bacterium | reverse complement strand
TTTCCGTTGATTATTTTCGTATGGTCGCGGCGTTTATAGAACATACCCACGTCCACACCGAGCACGTTAGCATAATAAATCGCTCTGTCCATTGCTCCGGTGTCAGGGGAAATAACCACCATATTTTCCTTGAAAATATTGTTGCCTTCGTTGGCGATAAAGCATTTGAGCATCGAATATGTCGGGAATATATTTTCAAATGATGAATTGGGAATAGCATTGTATATCGTGGGGTCGTGTACGTCGAAGGATATTATTGTGTCAACGCCGAGATTTTCAAGTTCGTTCAAGGCGAGAGCGCAGTCGAGGGATTCGCGTCCTTTTCTTTTATGCTGACGTGATGCGTAAAGCAATGGCATAATTATAGTCACTCTGTTTGCTTTGCCGCCGATAGCTGAAAGCACTCGTTTTACGTCTTGATAATGCTCGTCCGGTCCCATATGATTTTCGTAGCTGAACATAGGGTAGGTGATGGAGTAATTGCCGACATCAACGAGGATATAAACATCCTTGCCGCGTACGGATTCATCAAGTTTAATTTTACCTTCGCCGTTGGAAAAACGTATTTCTTCGATAGAAAGGATATGGGATAAATCAGTATCCTGCTCGTTTCTGAGAGCTTTAATTTTTTCGTCAATCAATATGCCGAGCTCTCTTGAACTTTTCAGTACAATAAGACAAAGCTCGCCGTGATTCGAAGTTTCTTTCATTCCGTTACCCCTCAATATTTAATTTTGTGGTCAGATTTGCACGTCCGATGTTACGAAAGTCGCAACAAGCAACACCGCTGTTTTTAGAGCATACCCGACAAAGAGATTATATAACTTAAATTTAACAAAGTAAATAGTATGTTTCCACAAAATGCGGATATAAATTAATTAAAAATGCCTATTTTTATCAAAATATAGTAAAGAAGCAAAAAATTATTGACATTCTGAACTTATTATGATAAAATAAAATGAACATTAGTTCGCTTAGTACATCGTGATTTATATCGGTCATTAATATAATATTATTGAAAGGAACAAACGCCATGGCAGAAAACGAAACAAGCAAAGACAGCGCCGCCGGCAGAAAAAAAGCTTTGGAAACCGCTCTCGCTCATCTTGAGAAAAAAGAGGGCAAAGGCATAATTATGAGACTCGGTGAAAACCCGTCAATGGAAGTCAAAGCCGTTTCCACAGGAAGTCTTTCGCTCGATCTGGCGCTGGGCATAGGCGGAATTCCGAAGGGCAGAATAGTCGAAATATACGGGCCGGAATCTTCCGGAAAAACAACGGTAGCGTTACATATGATAGCTGAAATACAGAAAGATGGCGGCGAAGCCGCGTTTATTGACGCGGAACACGCGCTTGACCCTATATATGCCAAAGCGCTTGGGGTAAATATAAACGACCTTCTTGTTTCTCAACCTGACGACGGCGAAACCGCTCTTGAAGTGTGCGACGCATTGGTGCGTTCCGGCGCGGTCGATATAGTCGTAATTGATTCCGTCGCTGCCCTTGTTCCGAGAAGCGAAATAGAAGGC
>SACC01000434.1 GCA_009928745.1 Clostridia bacterium | reverse complement strand
CTCATTGAATCGGTATATTCCCGAGTACTTTTCGTTTTTCAGTATGTTGTATATGCTGTTTCGTGCAAAAGGCTTAGCATTACTATAAATACCTTTTTCAGTCAGCGCTTTGATAATATCTTTGACATATACTCCAATAGCATATTGCTCATATATAAATCTTACCGTCTCCGCAGATTCTTCGTCGATAACAACTTTTCTGTTTTCGATCTTGTAACCATATATTAGATGTCCGCCTGTAAAATTACCTTTACGCCGGGTTTCGTTCATTCCCCGTTTAACTTTTTGGGAAAGCTCTGCCGAATAATATTCCGCATATCCTTCAATCATAGATTCCAATATGATGCCTTCGGGCGTATTCGGTATATGTTCCGTTGCCGATACGAGTCTTACTCCGTTATCTTTAAGAGCTTTCTTGTTAATTGCCGTTGCGTATTTATCTCTTGAGAATCTGTCAAGCTTGTATACCAAGACAAAGTCCCATTCTTTTTTTGCGCTGTCCTTAATCATCTGCTGAAAAGCAGCGCGGTTGTCGTTCGTTCCAGTCATAGCGCGGTCGATATAGGTATCAAGGATTACTATGTCATGAGCTTTTGCATACTCCTGACACACCCGTAGCTGTCCTTCTATGGACTGCTCGGTTTGGGTATCGCTTGAATACCGGGCATATATTACTGCTTTTTTCATATTTGAATTCTCCTTATATAAAATTTGTCTTTCAACGGCGAAGACATAACGAAAACAGCTGCAGCCGTCAACGATTAAGAAACATTATTGCGTTCTTGTTTTACCCGTAACAGTTTTAGGCAATAATTTTTCCCTTGACAGCAAAGCTGGTTTCGTTAAACTCTTTGCCGAAAGAAAGATTTTTTAATTACTCTTGGGTAATTGAGCAATTACTTCGGGGCTTACTTTACCTATCAAGCAACCTTCGTCCCAACAGTTGAAGTCATCGAAGAGCAAAAGCTTTTTATCCTCTTGACCTATGGTGCAGATAATATCTTCGTCCATAATGTCGGATACAAAATACGTTGGCAGCCCTTTTGAATAGACTAACTTTTCACCTGACTTTTCAATGTACTTCATCAAATATGCCCTAGCCTCTGTTAAACGGCTCTTATCGGCTATCGGTTCGAAATCGCTCCGCCCGAAACGTTCGTTGAAGTAGGTATTCTGTATGGTTGTTTGCCTTCTATGGTTTACTAAGCTGTAGTCGTTACATTCCTCGAGTTTCCCCGGCATCGTTCCTTCGGGTATAAGGAATATGCCGTGAAAATGCAGTCTGTTTTTGTCGGGCGAACGCTCCCATACCCCTATATATTTCCAGCTCTTTCGGTTGCATAGATGTTTAAAACAATCTCTTAATTTTTGTCTAAACGCGTCTTCGGTGTGTTTCTTATTATCGTATGTAAAAGTGCAGAAGTAATTGAATTTTTGCAGATTCACTTTTCTCGCAAGGCGCATCCTTCTTGCTATAATGTTTTTACGTTTCCTTTCAATATTTATTTTAACTCCAAGCAAGGCTAAGTCTT
>SACC01000433.1 GCA_009928745.1 Clostridia bacterium | reverse complement strand
GATATACTGAAACGCTCCGCTCTTAGCGTCGGCAATCATACGCTGAAAGGCAGGTCTTGCGTCGTTGGTTCCCGTGCGAGCCTTATCCGAATAAACATTTACTATGTTGATATCTTTACCTTCGGCAAATTCTTTACAGATACGAACCTGCGCCTCTATACTTTGTTCGTTTTGGCTTTGAGAACTGAATCTGGCGTAGATAACTCCGTTGTCCATTGTTTTTCCTCCGAGAAGAAATTTATTTTTTTCGGCAAACGAACCATCGGGAAACGTCGGAACAGTCAAGGAATAAGTAGAAAATGTTGCGTTATAGGTCGATTATTTAATGTTTTGAGCAACAATTTCTACCCTTGACGGAGCCGACTTTTTCCGATACCATAATGCCGAAAAATAAAATACTATCTTTTAATTTTATCCTTTAGTAATTTTTCCAGATACGGTTTTATTGAATTAAGGATGATCGCTGTTGCTTTTTGATTTTGTTTATACGTCCTATTCCTTTTATTGAACATATCTATCAAGAATCGATAATCTTTATACGCATTAAATCCGTTATATTGATTCGGCTCAAAAGCATTGTTGTCATATAAATATCTCAAAAGTTTTCTCGTGAAATATTCAGATGTTAATTCAATAAACTCGTTTGATTCAACAGCGTGGAGCAACTTAAATAATTGCTCCTTAATCGTTGCCAAATCATTAAGCTCTTTTCGTTCAAATTTATGAATGCATGAACTACCGATTGGATACAATATGTTTCCGTTTATTTTATTTTTTATAGTAAACAGATATCTTAAATTCTCTTTACCGCATACACATGATTCGCTTAGAGTATCGTCCTCGTCTACATCATAAATTTCCCATTCGTATACCGCGGCATTCCAATTAGACGAATCGGAATACTTTAATACAGCAGATTTTAGGTTTCTTAAATATAAACTTTCCATTTTCCCCTCTTTGAACAATATCTTTAAGTGCCCGATTTCAAGATATCGATATATCCCGAATATTCGAAAACTCTGTCGCGCGCCTTTGTAGTCGTTTCGTTCAGTATACCGACTTCAACCATTTTTTTGACTGCACCTGATACGCCGTTATACGACAAACCGAGTGCGGTTGCGGCTCCGCCGATAGAGATAATCGGGTGCTCCTTGATATAATCGAAAACCTTTGAAACCGTTTCGGTTTTCTTGACAAGTTTTTCTTCGTCAGACTTGATAAGCGAATTTATGCTTTCGATTGTCTTGATACCGTCGTCGCAAGTTTCGATTATTCCGTGCAAAAAGAATTTTATCCACTGTTCGTAATTACCTTTGGTGCGGACTTCGCTTAATCTGTCGTAGTATTCGATACGATTTGTTTTAAGATACAGCGACAAATACAATACAGGGCGACGAAGTATTCCGTCGGCAAGCAGCATCAAAGTGATAAGCATTCTTCCGACGCGACCGTTGCCGTCCAAAAATGGGTGAACGGTTTCAAATTGATAGTGAACCAATGCCGTTTTCAGCAAAATATCCATATCGTATTCGT
>SACC01000432.1 GCA_009928745.1 Clostridia bacterium | reverse complement strand
CAGCCTCAAGAGCGTTCCAATCGGTTATCAAAATGTCCAGCTTTTCAGCGGGACAAATGCTGACAATGCTCTCAAAGCCGATTTTTTCGGTGGGAAATAATCCGACAATTTGCTTTGAACTTTCTATTATCGCATTATAAAAGCTAATTGCTTGAGATTTTTGTATCGAAAGCCCAAATTTAACGGAAATGCAAGCGGCGGTGATAAAACATTTGTCAAAACGCAGCTTGCGCACCATATCCACCGCGAAAGCGTCGTAGCAGTTGCCCTTGTCGTCCATTTCACCGCCCATTAAAATAACGGAAATATTATTTTTGGTTCTCAACTCCTCCGCAAGAATAATTGAATTAGTGACAACTCGTATGCGGATATTGTCAGGCAGATTCTGTGTCATAAAATAGCCGACAGTCGCGGAAGCAATATAAATGACATCGTTATCTTTAATCATTTTTATCGCTTTTTTGGCTATAGCCATATAATTATCCTTGATCTCGCCTATATCCTTGCAGGTGACCTGCTTTGGCTTGCCGAATGCGACATTTCGTACGGGTATCGCTCCGCCGTGAGTTCTTTTTACGAATCCCTTTTCTTCAAGTATCCTTAAATCCCGTTTGGCGGAATCATATCCGACAAGGAATTTTCTTTGGATTTCCGAAACGGAAATGCTCCCTTTTTCCTCAAGGAGCTTTAATATCTCACGATGTCTTTCCTCAATAAACATACTTATCACCTTCCATTATTTATTTTAACGAAGCCGGCTTCCGTTAAAACCGTTAACAGTATATCACACATGTTGCCGTTTGTCAATAGTAAACGTGAATCATGGTTGACGGTAATTAACGTTTTGCACTATTGAGAATATTATCAATAATCATGTTAATTATGGGAAAAATAAACGGGGTGATAAATAATATGAATATGAATTTCGACGCGGTCTACTTTGAGCCCGCTTCGCTCGATTATGAGCTTGGAAAAATTTTAAGGGATAAATATAACGATCTGCCGTGGACGGAAATACAAAGTCACAATCGGATACCGGAATTTAACGCGGCAGAAAACCGCGATTTCACGAAATTGAAACGTCATCTGATTGTCGGAGTACGGAAAACTCATAAATACGTGCTTAATCACAAGGTTTCCGACTGGCTGGTGCCTTACACCTCGTCGGGCTGCCGCGCCATGTGCCTTTATTGTTATCTGGTATGCAATTACAACAAATGTTCTTATCTCAGGCTTTTCGTAAACAGAGAAGAAATGCTTGACAAGCTGATAAAAAAATCCATACAGGCACAAGCACCCCAGACATTCGAGATAGGCAGCAACAGCGATCTGATACTCGAAAATACCGTAACAGATATTCTGCCGTGGACAATAGAACGCTTTGCAAAGTATGGGAAGGGAAGTCTGACTTTCCCGACAAAATTCGACATGGTAAAACCTTTACTGAACCTAAGCCATGAGGGTAAAACAATTTTTCGTATGAGCGTTAATCCCAAAGAAATAATACACCGCGTTGAATTCGGCACATCTGACCTC
>SACC01000431.1 GCA_009928745.1 Clostridia bacterium | reverse complement strand
GTATTGCTTCAAATGTATCACAGCCCGGAAGCTTGTTGGTGAGTACATCGGGCTTATAGGAAATTTCGAAAACATCGCTTAATATATTCTGATTATTTACGGAATTAATGGTTATCGTCAGACCTCCGTCTGAGCTTTTTTCGGTTATCGTACCGCCGCAGCCGAAATAGAATGAATGGGCGGCATTGAAAGCCACATGAAGACCGTAATTATCCTTGTTGTTCCAAACCGTGTCGTCTTCGAGGTTCTGCGTGTATACACGGCTTAGTTCATAAACCTTATCGAGAGTCCATTGTTTTTCTGTCACCATCTTGTAGATGTCACCGATATTATAACGATCTGCCAGCTTTTTATTGAAGAACATAACCATGGTGCAGTCATTGTCAAGAACCGATATATCTCCTGTTGAAAAATACAGCTTTCCGTTTATCTCAAGTCCTTCATTAGCCCGTTGATCCCACCAGGATTTTTCAAGATTAAGGTCGTCGAGCATTTTCAGGTCGAGCATATATCCCTCGCCCACCAGCTTAACCGCGTCGTTTATCATAGGCATATATACATCGTATGTATTCAATCCGGATGAAACAAAAGTACGCATGTCGCCTGCCACATTGTCGGACTTATCGGCGACAATAGTGCAGTTATACTTATCCTGAACCATTTGATTTCTGTTATATACTGCGTCGTTTATAACCTCATCCGTAAGCTCTCCTGCGTAAATTTCAAAGGATTCGTAATACGAATAGGCGCTGCCCGCCACCAGAAAACGTATCACCTCGCCGTCAAGGTCACGCACAATCGGCTCATATACGGATTCTTCTCCTGATTCGGTTTCCGATTCATCCGTTTCGGAACTCTTGTCTGTAATGCTTGCGGAATCTGAGGTGTTCTTGCTTTCGGTATCTCCGTTCTGCTTCTCACAGGAAAATGCCGATAAAAGAATAGCCGAAACAATAACAAAAACAAATATTGCTTTGAAATATTTCATAAAAATGCCGCCTTTCTGCTGTTTGTACTGTTAAATATTACAACATGAGCCGGAAAAAGTCAATTGTAATCGGTAAAATAATGCAAAAAAGCCTCCGCTTGTCATGAAGGCTTTTTTTCATTAATTATCTGTATGTGAATTTATCTGCGTTTGATGAACGCCGCGCCGGCGAGCGAAATAATCGATATTATTTTAACGAAAAAGCAAAAATACAAATTGTTAATTCTCTTTTCTAATCTTGTATAGTATGCTGTCATTATTTTACTCTTTAATATTGACATATGCCCGTTGCGGTGATACAATATACTCAAATGGGTATATGTGCATGCGTTGCTCAAAGAAAGGAGGCACTTATGTCTTATCTGATCGAATTTTTTAAGCTTGTATCGGATGAAACAAGACTAAGAATAGTTATTTTACTTGCTCAGCAGGAATTAGCCGTATGTGAAATCTGCGGAATTCTGAAATTAACTCAACCGAAGGTTTCCAAGCATCTCGGCAAACTCAGGGATATGAATTTCGTTATAGATAAGAGGAATGAAAAATATA
>SACC01000430.1 GCA_009928745.1 Clostridia bacterium | reverse complement strand
TCAGGGTAGGGGAAGGTCAGCAGGACCTTCTTGTCGGAAGCACCTGGGCCTTAGGGATTCGGTAGGGGCATTGTTTCATAATCATCCTCAAGCAACATCAGAATAACCTGGATCGGGTTCGAGGACCGTATCAGTCTCTCCCTCACTCCCTTTTTCAGAGAGAATCTTGCCAGGCGCGACAAAATGTGCAGATGCATCGTCTTGTTGGGGATAAGGAGCAAAAAGAAAACCATACAAAATCAATAGTATATGCCGCAGTTTGCATAGCTTTAAGCTTTGCGCTGTCTTATATCAGATTCTTCAAGCTCCCTCAAGGCGGCTCTATAACGCTTGTAAGCTTACTGCCCCTTATGATTTATTCTTATATGTTCGGCATACGCAAAGGCATACTCGCAGGCTTTATATACGGAGTATTGCAAGCAATACAAGACCCTTGGATTATTCATCCCGTGCAATTCTTACTTGATTATCCTATAGCTTTTGCAATGATAGGTCTATCGGGGATTTTTAAGAAATATTTTACAAAATATCCTATACTTGCATTCATACTAGGCGGTATCTTAGCCGGAGTGCTGCGCTATTCAAGCCATGTAATATCAGGTATATTCGCGTTCTCAAGCTTCGCAGGCGAGGGCTACTCGGCGGTCGCCTGGGGCTTCCTGTATAACTCTTTCGCCTTAGTGGACATCGCTATTGCAATAATAGCGGGTAGCGCAATGTTTGCCAATAAAGCATTTATAAAACAGTTAAAGATGCAATAAATACATCGAAATAAGGTGAATTTTTTAAGATAGCAATATTCTAAAAGTTGACGGCTGACAAAACTGTCAGCCGTTATACTAAAACCCCCATTTTGCGTAATACGTTAAAACTCACCCTTTATCAAAGGGGGCTCGATTTTGAACATAGTTCAAAATGGGGGTTTTAATACGTTTAATATCCATATTGTCTTTATGCAATTAAAATAAGTATAATTTTTTATTTGTTAGCAGTTCTATTGGAGCATGAAAACCCCCATTTTGCGTTATACGCAAAATCAAGCCCCCTTTTGCTCGCTAACGCTCGGGCTAAAGCCCAAAGGGTGGGTTTTATTTGATAATGTTTGAGTTAAAAAGCTATTGCGCTAGATTAATAAGCACATCATTAATATAAAGATTATATTTGCACCCCAGTACGACTGCCGCGTCCTCGCACATCTGCATACGTCCTAGATATATGCTAAAATAGTCCATTACGGACGCTGTCTCCTCCATCCATAGCTTATAGGCTATAATCTTATTATCTTTATCTACTATATACATTTTATTATTTATAACACCTAAAATATAACTATTAAAGGAAATTCGATTATCTATATTAATATAATCTTTACCACCATTAACGATATCAACAAGAAATAGTTTATCATAATCAAATGAAGAATCATTATCCACAGTAACATAATACCTATCTACTATTCTACCATAAATATTTTCGTATAAATCCTTGCTAAATAAGTCAGTAGTAATAACACTATTATCTTTTATTGTATATAAACC
>SACC01000429.1 GCA_009928745.1 Clostridia bacterium | reverse complement strand
CGATTTGGCTATGGAAAGTCCAAGTCCGTAACCGCCCTCCGCACGTGAGCGCGATTCATCCACGCGGTAAAATCTTTCAAATATATGCTTGGATTGTTCGTTAGTGATTACATTTCCTTTATTATTTACTGCCATAATCATTTTATCCTGCACCCGGTAAAGATCAAAATTGACCTTACCGGAAGGATATGAATATTTACATGCGTTATCTATAAATATTCCAACAAGGCGAACCAGAAGTTCACGGTTGCCGTTGATACGTAATCCCGGCTCGATATTGCAGTTAAGCTCAAGCCCCTTTTCAAAGCATATACTTTCAAACGGAAGAGCGGCACCAAGGGTAAGTTCGCTGAAATCGAGATCAGTTTTTTCATATGAACCCACCGCTTCGTCGGACTTGGCAAGGTAAAGCATATTGTTTATAAGCCCTGTCATCCGTTCGGTTTCGTTTTTAATATAACCGAGCCATTTGCTTTGATCGCCCACCGTCGAATCCGAGTGTGATGCGATAATTTCGGTATTCGCACTTATTACGGTTATCGGCGTCTTCAATTCGTGGGAAACGTCCGCTACAAGCTGCTTTTGCTGCTTCCAGGACTGTTCAACGGGCGAAATCGCAAGTTTACATGTAACAAGGGTTATCAGAAAGAAGCATATAAACCCTCCGCAGCCTATAAGCATTATAGAAATAAACAAACTGTGTAAAGTTGTATCTTCGTAGGTTTTATCGAGAAAAACGAACTTAATGCCGTTGGGCATATTCGTTTTTAAATAACGAAGATTATATTTTTCGATAATACCATTATTGTTGTTATAATCCATGGCGTTACCAACAATATAATAGATGTAATCCTTTTGTTCATCCGTCAGCTCTTCTTCAAAACCGTACGGTACTATAATATTCGAATTAGTATAATATTCAATGATAAACATATTCAAATGCGAATATTTATTGCTATCGGTACCGAAAATTTTGTCAAATCTGTCATTAAAAATAACACTCGGCTGTTTGGACGAATAGTCATGCATGGCTTCCATGCTGTCATTATACATATTACGACTTGTATTTATATAAAAAAAAGCGAGAATTAAAGCAAGAAGCGCCGTTATCATAGACATAACCGTCAATATGAATTTTATTTTGAGTTTGCGTATCATTATTCAAACCTCAATACTAAATATCGTTGATATATCAGCATTTTATATATGATGAAGGTAATATCGGAAACACTGATTTCGGTCGAAGTAAAGACAGCTCCGCATTTATTATAATCTGCTAAGGCTTTTGTACCTCTGTTCCTTGTATATATCTTGCTCATTAATTTCACCTCATTATCAGCGCTTTATCTTAATATAACCTTAAATATAAACTATATAATGTTATATCCTATTTAACGTCGCTTTGAAAAGCAACAGCTCTTCCTAAAATACGTACCTGCTCCAGCTCTTCGCCGGCATAAATAAAAGGTTCGTATTTTGGGTTTTCAGCATTGAGTACAAGCTTATGCTTCTCAGGATAATAATAAACACGTTTTAAC
>SACC01000428.1 GCA_009928745.1 Clostridia bacterium | reverse complement strand
TTGTATGGTATTGCTGTTCTATAGATGTGTTCTTTAGAATATCCAAAATGTTTCATATTGATTACGGGCTAATCAATATATTAACCTATATTAGCGGATTTTTAATGTATTTACCCTTTCTTTATGTATTATACAAGCACGATATTATCGGCAAGCTCAATAGCAAAAGGGCCGGCATTTTTATCGGAGCAAACATTCTTGCAATGATACTGTACTTTATTACATACGGTTATAACTATATGTATGTGTTTTTTATTATACCGGCGCTTACTATGCTGTATTATATATGCAAAATCTGTATATC
Organism: Clostridia bacterium; assembly: GCA_009928745.1. Taxonomy (GTDB): domain Bacteria; phylum Bacillota; class Clostridia; order Christensenellales; family CAG-1252; genus SACC01. Next base: position 1,239 of record SACC01000428.1, on the reverse strand, counting down.
TATAGCCAAGCGGCAAAAGTATTCTATACAGTATCTTGTGATAGCGATTTTTTTATATATGATATATGTTTTGCAGTTATCGGATAATACAGGATTAGCTTTGGTAGGTGCGAGCGGCGCTTATTCTATTGCGTTGATAGTGATAATGCTAATGATTACAACAATCTATATTATACAAGTTAAAGACAAGATAAACAATTCGCGTAATGCAGAGATGCTCGAAAAGGAGATATCCGAAGTGAAAAACAGAGCGCTGAAAGCACAGATTAAGCCGCATTTTATGTTCAATGTGCTGACAAGCGTACAGGATATTTATCATAACAATTTGGAGGAGGGCGACAACGCGCTCGCGAAGTTTTGCAAGCATCTGCGGCTCAACGTGGATTCGGAGTACAAGGATATGGTGAGCTTTACCGAAGAACTCAATAATATACAAAATTATTTTGATTTGGAGAACATACGGAAAGACGGAAAGTTAACGCTCCTATACGATATTGATTATGAGAATTTTGAGCTGCCTATTCTATCTTTGCAGCCGCTTATTGAGAACGCTGTCAAATATGCCAAAACTGAGGAAAAGGAAGACGGCTATATCCAGATAAGAAGCTACGAAGAGGGTGACAATATAATAATAGAGGTCAACGATAACGGAATAGGTTTTGCGGAGTCTGATCTAAAAACTAACTCAACCGGCTTGAACAACATAAGCGAAAGGCTGAAGTATTCATTGAACGCCGATGTTAATTTTAACAGCGTGATTGGTGCGGGTACGACGATAAAGATAATCATTCCAAAGAAGGGGGACTTGAGTAATGAAAGTAATAGTAATTGACGACGAATGCCTCAGTTGTGGGTATAAATAAATAAATTTAAAGATTAGATTGCTATAGGATATAATGAAATTATGAGTTATATATATTCAATGAACTAAAAAATGAAAGTAAGTAAGAGAAAAAAATATCGCATATTGGTAATATTTATGGCAGTTGTGCTATTTCTTGGCATTGCGCTTGCATTTAAGATACTTTATTATTACAACATAAACGAAATAATTGGACTGCCGAGGATGGAAGGCAACGTTATGGACGTTGAAGCCATTGACCTTGACAGCCTTAATGCATCGCTTATTATGAACGGCGAATGGGAGTTTTACTATAACAAATGGATAATAACAGACGGCTACACCGGAGATTCGGACGGAAGGATTATGGTCCCCGGCTCTTGGACAGGGCGCGATAA
>SACC01000427.1 GCA_009928745.1 Clostridia bacterium | reverse complement strand
ACCCATAACAGGTCAATATTATTGGGTAGTGCCGGGAGACAGCCTTTGGAGAATCGGACAACGCTTCGGTATCAATTATCTTACTCTTGCGCAAGTAAACAATATAAATGTCAATGCCCCGCTAATAACCGGAACGCGCCTATATATTCCCCCGCGTCCAAAGACCTCGGCAGAAGTCAACGCTTATATTGAGCCGTTCGGAGCAACTGTCAGTGAACCTCTATTAAACGACGCTGCAAAAGCCGCGCCCTACCTTACATACATTGCGCCCTTCAGCTATAGAGCGGGTAGCAACGGCACGCTGTCTCCTCTACCTCTAAACGGTATACCGGAGATTGCCGCCAACAACAATGCATCTTTGATGATGGTAATTACTAATCTTACTGCAGCAGGCTTCAGCGGTCAAATTGCGAGAGATATTCTAACAAGCGTAGCGGTTCAGGAGCAGCTTATTACCAATATTCTAGCCGAGGCGCAACGGGTCGGAATATTTTCCGATATTCATTTTGATTTTGAGTTTATTCCGATTGACTTAAAAGAAGAATACACCGCATTCTTAAGACGCGCCGCCGCAAGACTGCGCCCTAACGGTTATCTCATATCCGCCGCGCTTGCCCCAAAGACCAGCGCAACTCAGCCCGGGCAGTGGTACGAAGCCCACGACTACGGAGCAATAGCCCGCGAAGTTGATTTTGTGGTTATAATGACCTATGAATGGGGATATTCGGGCGGTCCGCCTATGCCGGTATCACCCATTGTTCCGGTGGAAAGAGTATTGCAATACGCGCTTACCGAGATGCCCGCATCGAAAATTCTTATGGGACAGAATCTGTACGGTTACGACTGGACGCTGCCATATATTGCAGGCGGTCCATTCGCGCGGGCAATTAGTCCGCAGACTGCAATAGAAATCGCTAAAAATAACGGAGTTGCAATTCAATATGATTATACTGCGCAAGCGCCTTTCTTCAATTACACCATTAACGGTATAAGACATATTGTCTGGTTCGAAGACGCTAGAAGCATTCAGGCAAAATTCGATTTGCTAAAAAGGCTTAATCTAAGAGGCATAAGTTACTGGAAACTTGGGTTGTCCTTCCCTCAAAACTGGCTGCTTATAGGCGATAATTTTAATGTTGTAAAAAGACAGTCGTGACGATTAAATGACTAATATTGTCCCCTATAAGTCCGACCGAATGTAAGCGTAAGCGTCATTCGCGTTTGGTCAAAAATTATAAGAAGCTATACTCGAAATGGTCAGGGCGTGTACCTGACGATTTCCCCTTACTCGTTGCCTTGCAACGAGCTCAAAAGGGGTGAATTTTTAAAAAAAGAGGGGGAAATATCACAAAGCGTAGTGGCTGATATTGTCCCCTATAAGTCCGACCGAATGCAATAATATTGCATTCGCGTTTGGTCGGATACTCTAGAATATAAACCCCAAAGAGAAACCATCGCTTCTGCCAAGATCCTCTCTTGACTTGTCGTCGAATACCTCTACAAGCTTGCGAAAAGTATCAATCTGCTAGTACATCATATTGTAA
>SACC01000047.1 GCA_009928745.1 Clostridia bacterium | reverse complement strand
AAGAAAAGCCTGGGTTATCGAGCAAAAGGAAATTACGGTGTCGAGATGGCAGTTTGACGGGAACATTTTTGTTAACGACTCCGTTACCTACGACGCGAATACGCATTATGTGGAGGCGGTTATCGCAGGCGGAGTAAGCGGCGAAAACGTAAAATTTTTGTATTCGAACGAGGGGATTTACGTCAATAGCTCGGCTTTAGCCGGGAGCTATACGGCAAAAATCACAGGAGTAGGCGACAGCAACTATTATTATGACATTTCCTCGGTAAGCGCGGAGCGGGAATGGAATATTACCAAAAGGCAATTACAGGTAGGATATACCCTGTCTACGCTGATTTACGACGGCAAAGAGCAGGCAATTACCGCGACGGTAAGTAATTTCGTCGGAGAAGATGCTGCAAAATGCGATAAAACGATGTTTGATTTCAGCGGAAATTCCTCCTCTATAGTCACCTACGGAACGCCTAACGCGGCGGAGCAAAGCTATGCTTTGAGCTTTGCGGCGGTAAGAGCGGGGAGCTATAATGCGGCGATTAACGGCTTAGCGTCAATGCAAAACGGCGTTATGCAGAATTATTCGCTTGCTTCCTCCGAAAAGAGCTTTACTATCCGACCTAAAAATATAAGCTTTACCGCACTTAACGGCTCGCTGACCTATAACGGAACGGAGCAAGACCTTATCGTAGAGGTTAACGGAATAGTAAATGCGGACTTAAATAACGTCAAGGCGGAGCAATTCAATACCTCGGCAACGGTCGTAAGGGGTGAAATTTCGTCAACGGAATATCGGCTGATTTATAAGCTGAAAAACGCCGGGAGTTTACTTGTTGCTTTTAACGCATTTGCCAACAGCGATTATGCTATCGACTCCGGCGCCGCGGCGGTTTCCTTTACCGTAAACAAAAAGACCTTGAACGTTTATTCGTGGACGGCAACCGACAAAAATTCGGGAAGCACGGTTAATTTATCCGCTTCGTCGGAAAACAGAGATTTACTTACCTATAACTACTACGGGTTTACGCTTATGCCAAAGCCTGTCGGCGTGGTTGAAGGCGAGGAAGTATCCTTACTTATTACAGATAACGAGAAAACCGCTGCAGGCGTTTACAGCTCGAAAGCTACACTGAGCGCGGCGACGTATCCCAACTACACAATGACGGATTCCGTTATAAATTGGGCAGTCGAAAAACGCGGAGTGAGCTTTAATTGGGTTCCGAGCGAGAGCTTTACGGACGATACATATTTTACTTACGACGGTAAAAGTAAGGCGATTGTACCGAGATACAGCTTACTAGGCGAAGAGGAGACGTTGTCGCTTACTTATTCTGATAACGATTTGATAAAAACCGACGTCGGCGAATATAAAATTACCGTAAGCGGGGTAGGCAACAGTAACTATACCGCGGACGGCAGCGCCGTATTTAACTGGTCGATTGAAAAAAAAGCGGTGGCAATAGAATGGCTGCCGCGCGTAGGAGATTTTGTTTATAACGGAACCTATCAGGGACCGACCTTTAAGGCGGCGGGGCTTGCCGACAGCGACGTCGGTGCGGTTTATTTTGAGGCATATTATAGCGGAACTGCGGTAAATAGCGGCACAAAAACCATCCTATCTCTTAACGCAAACGAACAATATTCCTTCGGAAATATAAGTAACGGCTTTGCGGTAGATGCGGGCACTTACCTTGTGTCGGTGAATAGTGTTCTTAAGTCGGGAGTTGTGGATAATAATTATTACGTGGTCGAAAGCTCGGGTGCGAATTTTATTATCGGGCGTAAAACCGTTACCTTAAGCGAAAACTGGAATTATGCAAACGAAAATGAAAATACCGGCTCTGGTACTTATGACGGAAATACGGAGCTTATATACAACGCGAAAGCGTACACGCTTACAAAAACCGTAGGCGGCGCGGTCAGCCGCTTAGACGGAGGGGAGGACGTTTTAGGCTTAAGCTACGTCGCCAACGTAAAAAAAGACGTGGAAAGCGGCGGATTCGAGGCTAAAGTGAGCGGAATTACGGGAAGCTTTGCCGATAACTACCGCTTACCGGACGAGGGCTTGAGCTTATTGTGGAAAATTTCGCCTAAGCCGCTCAGTCTTGATTGGGTCGTTCCCGAAAGAATTTATAATAACGCCACCTACAGTCAATATGCACAGATTGATTATTCGGCAAGCGCCGACGGCGACGGCAAGGCGTACGCTATCGACGAGGGGCAGCTGCTGCTTTCGTATTCGGGCGAAACCGAGCGTCACGCAGGTAGCTATACCGCAAAAGTTACGGGAATAAACAGTGCAAATTATACGCTGACAGGCAGCGGCACAAGTAAGGAATGGATAATAAAGCAAAGACCTGTTGCTCTTAGCTGGAGCTATTCCTCCACGGTTTATAACGGCGACAAGCAATACCCAACGGCGTCCTATGAATGTAACGGAGAAACCGTCATTTGTGAGTTATACACGCAAAGCGGCGACGATTACCTAAACGTAGGAGCTTATACCGTTACGGCTACAAAGCTAAGCAGCGCCGATTATACTTTAGACGGCACCTTGGGCGCGACGGAGATTAGCTGCGCTTATACGATTACGCAGCGCGAAATCGAGCTAGCCTGGTATATTGAGGAGCTTAATGCAAGCTCTATTGAAAACGGAACGAGCTTTGTTTACGACGCAAAGGAAAAAACCGTCAAGGCGAGAATAACGAACCTTGTCGGCTCCGATGAGGTTGTGCTTACGTATTCTGCGAATACGGCAAAGAACGTCAGCGGCTATACCGTTTCCGTTACGGCTGTAAGCAATTCAAACTATAAGCTTAATACCGTTCAAACCAATTCCGTAGCCTTTGACATAACCAAGCGAGCTGTGGAAATCTCGTGGAGCGGAGCAAGCGGCGCGGTTTACGACGGAAATATGCACAGCGTCACCGCAACGGTTACCAACGTATGCGAGGGTGATACGGTTACCGTTAACGAATATTCTCTTATCCGTAATTCCGACTACGGCGCGTCGAATTCAAGCACAAACGGCGCGGTAAAGGCGGGAGAATATACGGTTACCGCAATCGGCTTAAACGACGAGGCAAAAGCAAATTATTACCTTTCGATGGCGTCCTACGGCAGTCACATTAAGGAGCTTAGTATTAAGCAGCAACCCGTCACCGTCAGCTGGTCGGGTGAAGAAACGCTTACCTACGACAAGAAGCCGCATTATAAAACGGCTACCGTCGTCGGTAAAAACGACGGCTTGAGCGTAGCCTTTACTTACCTTATAACGAACGAAAATAATTTGTCCATACAAGGTAACGGCGCGTCGAACGCGGGAACCTACGTAATTGACGTTAATTCGCTTTTGGATAAAAATTATTATATAGATAACGACGAAGTAAAGTCGGTTTCGCTTACCATAAATAAAAAGACAATAGGCTTGGAGTGGAGCGAAAGCAGCTTCGGCTACGACGGCAATGCACATAGCGTCGTGGCGGTGGTTACTGACTATATTTCGGGCGATACCGTTACGGTAAGCGCCTATGAGGGCGTGGTGACAAGCGGTATCGGGGATATTGCTAATAATCGTGTAACGCAAGCGGGGGCATACAAGGTTTATGCTATCGGCTTAAGTAACAATAACTATTCCTTGCCCGAAAAAGCTTTTTGCGTCCGCAATGTAACCGTAAGTCGAAGGGTAATCGTTATCACCGATTGGAGCAATTCCGATAACTGCACGTATAACGGCTATGCACAGTCGCGTCAAGCAACGACGGTAAAGGTCGCGTCGGACGAGGCGGAGCCCGTGTACGAATATTCCAAGCTTTCGGGCGAAGCTTATACCAATGTTGCGGAAATTATCAACGTCGGAGAATACAAAATCACGATAAGCGCCTTGCAGGGCGCGAACGCGCACAATTATACAATTGTCGGAGCAAGCGGTCTTTCCGCGAGCTTGAATATCGACCCGAAGCCCGTTACTCTCAATTGGAGTGAAAACAGCCTTATCTATAACGGCGCGCTCCAAACGATTACGGCTGCCGTAGCAGGCACGGTCGGCGGGACAGAGGTCACGGTAACGTCATATTCGGGCGGTGAAAGCGCATCTTACGTAAACGGCGCGGTTAATGCAGGTTCGTATACGGTAACGGCAACGGCGCTTAGCAATTCTAACTACTGCTTGCCGTCAGAGCTAACTCACCGTCAAAGCACGCTTACCATATCGCCCGCCGTTCTTACTGTAACGTGGCAGGGAAGCTATTCAAACGTTTATAACGGAACAAGCTTTATGCGCGAAGCCTCCGCGGGGGTGTTAAGCGCCGCAGACAGGCTATCCTTAACCTATCAGATTAAGGACGAGAACAACAATGTTATTTCACACGAGCAAATAGTAAATTGCGGCGTGTATACGATTTTAATCACCGCGATAAGCGGTAGCGGCGCCGATAATTATAAGCTTGAGGGGTGTCCTAATCCTTCGACGGGCGTTTCCGTTACGCCTAAGACCGTAGGCGTTAGCTGGAGTAATTCCGACTTAGTCTACGACGGCAGCCTAAAAAGCTTTATTGCGACGGTAAAAGCCGAGGATACGGTTAACGGAGATATGGTTAACGTTACCGGTTATGACGGGACCGTAGTTTCGGGCAAGGGAAGTCTTACATCTAATCACCAAGCGACGAGGACCGGCGAATACAGAATTTATGCGACGTCGTTAGACAATCAAAATTACGCTTTGCCGCAAATTGCCGCGGAACGCGCCAAGCTATTTACGGTGAGCGCATTCGAAATTACTCTTTCCTGGTCGGATAAAGAGACAGTGTATGACGGTACAAACAAAATGCTTTTCGCTGCGTATAATTACTTTGCGGAAGACGAGGTTAAGCTTTCTTATACGGTTAACGGCTTTGCTTCCGACGAGGCGGTAAATAGCGGCGTTTATGTGCTTGCGGTTTCCGGACTTACGGGTGCGGATAAGGATAATTATTGCTTAAGCGAGGCTAACCGAACGGTTAACCTAACCATAACAGAGCCGATAACGGCAATCTTAGAATGGACGGCACCATATGAGATAGGGCATGACGGAACAGACAAAAAAGCTTTGTTCGGAGCAGAGATAACCAATAAGGGCAAATACGACGTGGCGGTTAAGCTTAGCTTTTATAATGTAAACGATTTATCCGTGGCGCTAGACGTCGTGATAGATGGCGGAAGTTATGTGGTCGTTGCCGAATTGACGGGGAAGGACAAGGCGTTTTTCACGCTTGAAGCCGACAAAACTAGGTCGTTTGGAATAATGCAGTAGGAAAAGAGGAATTTATGGCATTGAGAAAAAGAGAATCGGACAAGGCTTACGCCGACGATATGATAATTAAAAGCGTCGGCGCGTGCCCGCTGGAAGCAAACAATCAAACTGTTGTAGCTATTGCGTATTTACTGATGGATAAAATAAAGTTTTGCGTAATGCCGGTTATTATCGGCAAAAAATATGGCTACGAGGATTTTTTGAATTCGGTTAAGCTTGCCGAAAGGGTAAAGCACATAGCCTACAGTCGAGACATTTATTTATGCCGCGAAAGTGAGGGAGTAATAACCGATATTGTGGAAAGAGATAACGAGCATAACGTTTTTGCAGACGGCTTTGCCGAGGTCGCAGCGTCAAAATTGGATTTTTGCATTAACGACTGGATAAACTCATTAAAGCCTAACACGGCTACGCAAGCGGAAATTTCGGCGGGGAGCAATAAATACGAAAAAAATTCGCTCGAATATGCCGTCATAAACGCGTATAACGCTTGTCTTTTGGGCGAGGTATTTGACTCGGAGGAATTTCAAATAGAAACAAAATACAATCAGCGCGTAAGGTGCGAGGTGAGAAGCTCCCTCGGAATGTACAGCAGCGACAAAATACTTCTGATTAAGCCCGTGGAGAACAGCGCAAGCGGCGCGGTGAGCTATTACGAAACGGAAAAATTTATGTTAATCGACGGTTTGGAATCGTCAATATGCGCATATAAAATCACCTACACGAATTATTGGGGAAAATATATTGTCAGCAGAATTTAGCGGAGCGGAAAAAATGGAAAAAAATACGGAACGGAAAAACGATTATTATCTGAGCGGCGACGGCGCGACCTACGACACCCGACTGAGTAAATACGAGCTGGGGAAACGGGCAGTGCGTCCGTTTACGAACGGCAGTATTTTGCAGGAAAGATTTTGCTGGGCGGTAAAGCCTTATACTCTGCGCGAAAATTGTTTTATTGTGGAAGAAAACGGAACCGAATTGGGAATAATACCGCGTTTACCGATAAATATTTTATGGAAGAAAGCGCATTTATGTATCAAAAACGGCAATTCAAACGTTGATTTCGGACTTAGTAAAAGCGAATTCGATGACAATATAAATAAAATGACTGTTTTTTTAGAGGGTAAAAATAAAAATTCCAAAATCGAAAAAAAGGGAAGCCTGTTTTTACAGGAGTTATGGACAATAACCGAGACGGAAATCGAGGAGCTGTTTTTACCGAAAGCCAGCAAAACGTGTAAGCTGCTTGCCGCTGCGGTAAGAGAGGACATAGCGGAATCTATGCGCGCAATAAAAAATTGGAAAAAAATAAAAAATTACGCGTTTAAGCTTCCGTTAGAAAAGGACGCGGGCGGTATTTTTTCGGCGAAGGACGCCGATATTTTGAAAGCAAGCGGAATAAGAAAGCTCAACGATATCTGTAAATTAAACGTTTACGACTTAAAAAATATGTTTTTGGAGCATTCAATCGAAAGTATTCCGAAGGAAATAAACGCCGCATATAAGGAGGATTGGGAAAGAAGAAAGGATAAAAGCTTCAAAATAATTCCTTTTATTTTCGAAGCGATTTCGCTGATTCCCGTAGTGGTGTTTTGCTATAAATATCAGTACTCCTTGCTTTATAATACAAATATGACTTTGCTTATTATAGGCGCGCTTATTGTTTGGGCGGCGGTATTTTCGACCTCCGTCTACGGCGCGGTAAGAGCTGTGCGTCGGCGAAAAACAAAACGCCCCGGGTACCGATTTTTTACAAGGCCGGTTTTGGCAGCCTTTCTCGTTTTAGCCGCCTGCTCGCTTTTTGCAATAGGCAGCGCGTCCGTATTTTACGAAAGGTATGACGGCTATGACGATACGTTCTATTACAGGGAGCTGGAAAACGAACAGGTAGCCGTAGCGGGCTTACGCGACGAAAGCGTAACCAATCTTGTCGTTCCGCAAAGCTTTGAAAACAAAACCGTTTCCGAAATCGATATTTTGGCATTTTGCAGAGACGAATTCGAATACATATACATACCCGACACCGTAAATTATATCGATAAGGGCGCTTTTATCGGGTGCGAAGCATTAAGTAAGATTAGAATGTCGAAAAACGTCCGCGAGGTGGAGGCTTGGCAATTTGCTTTTTGCAACGGTATCACCGATTTGTCGTTTTTACCCGAAGCAACGGAAAGCGTGGGGAATTCGGCTTTCAGAAATTGCAACGGACTGATAACGGTGGAAATTCCCAATAATGTGGTTACAATAGGCGATAAGGCTTTCAAAAACTGCTATAGCGTAAAGGAAATCGATATTTACGGCGCTGTCGAGGGTATCGGTAAATCGGCGTTTGCCGATTGCGCCGCGTGCGAAATAATTAATTGCAGCGATACGACTTATCTTGATAAAATCGAGGATAAGCTGTTTTATAACTGTCAGCGGCTTACGGAAACAAACCTGATCGAAAACGCAACGTACATTGGCAATGAGGTATTCGGAAAATGCGGCTCGATAGAGTCCGTTGCCGTGAACAAAAATGCTGAGCATATAGGGAAAAAGGTTTTTTACGGCTGTGACAAGCTTAAAGAGTTGACCGTGCCGTTTTTGGGTAAAAATGCCGAAAAACCGGGTACGTATAAATATTTATACGATAAAAACACACCCGTTGCAAGCTTAAATATAACAGGCTCGTGTGAAATCAAGGCTAACGCGTTAAAAAATAACAGAAGCTTACAATTCGTCACCTTGTCGGAGGGAGTTGCGTCCGTCGGTAAGGGAGCTTTCGAAAATTGCGAATATTTGGTGGCGGTAAGTTTGCCGTCGGGCTTAACTAAGCTCAATAAAAGCACTTTCTCCGGTTGCGCCTCAATGGTGTCGGTGAAGAACATAGAGAGTATAAATT
>SACC01000426.1 GCA_009928745.1 Clostridia bacterium | reverse complement strand
GAAACAGGTATGTCGCCCAGAGAATTTATGAATCGGATGCTTCGTTAAAATTATTAAAATTTCGATATATTAATATATAATAGCAATAAATTGCAATATAGAGCAAAAACTTGATAGAGTTTGACACTTTTGTTTTGTATTATATCTAAGTTAAGCGGATAAACGCAAAACTCACCGCTTATCAATAAAACTTTGGAGAGTATTATGAAACAAATGAATAAGTTAGGGTTTTTTACAGTAATGCTTTTATGTTTGTTGCTTATAGCGGGACTTGCCGCTTGCGACAACATATCGGACTTAATCGATTCTGCTGACAAAATCAACGGGAACGTTGATTCGACTGACGACAACGGCGATATCGATTTCAAAACGGCGAATGAGCTTAAAACAAGCGTTCAATACGGTAAATACACTATCCGTGTCAGCGAAGGCGCCGAGGTTCAATATATGACTTTTATTCAAAACACGACAGGATGTTTTTTTGCGTCCTACGAAACTCCTGCGGATGTTTTGGACGGAAGTCTTGTGATTTTGAACGGCAGCGGTTACAAATGGTACCAAATCGAGGACGGCAAGCGCACATTCTTGTATGAAAGCCAGAACGATGATGACGCAACTCAGTTTTTCGGCAATATAATTCAGCTTTATTTTGCGTCGCACGCATATTATGCCGAAGACGATTTTCATCAAAAGAGTACGGCTACCGTCGCCGGCCGCGACTGTACCGTTTACTCTTACAGCTATAGCTGGTTGGACACCAGCATCGAATGGGATTATTATGTGGACGATGCTACGGGCGTTTGTTTGAAATATATCGGCAGCGCGAATGATAGCGGAGAACGCGGCAGTTTCGTATGGGAAACCACCGAGCTTGTATTGGGCGAAGTAAGTCTTGAACCGTATATTTCGCTTCCGTTAAACGGTGCGGAAGAAGGACCCGTTTTCGGTAATTCAAGCACTTGGCCGACTGCTGCAATCATTACTGTCGCCGATTTCTTTTCCGACGATACGATTCCTGCGCCGATCGGGGCGGATTCATTCGAATATGCGATTAACTCGGGTTATGGCACGGTTACTATAGAGGGAATATCGGAACAGGAATATCTTGCTTACAGACAATCAATAGAATCCGCCGGCTACGAGTTCGATACGGACGCCGAATCTCTCGACGACGCTCTTGCCTATAAAGAATTTGCCGAGTCGCATTATGTTGAAATCAGTTTTTCCTACGAGGACGGTTCCCTTGTACTAAATATTAACGTCGGAGAGCTTTCTTAAGGAAAATGCAATGTAAATAATTTTAATTTTAAGAATGCCTTGAAAAATCGAGGCATTCTTATTCTAATATTACTTTAAAAATCCATATTTGATATATCGTATCAAATATTAATAATGTATTGATTTTAAGAAAATTAATCAAATGTATATTTTTAATTGTATTCATGACAATTTGTCACGGTTTCATCACCTGATCTTGTGCGTTAACTTGATTACGTTTTCAGTTATCTGATTTTCTCGGACAACTCACTTCATAAAATTTAAAAGGGTTTATTC
>SACC01000425.1 GCA_009928745.1 Clostridia bacterium | reverse complement strand
ATTGCAAAAAAAGATTGAAGTTCAACCTTGTCTGGAACGATGAAAAGAAAAGCCGGCTGCCGACCGTCAACCTTATCGCTTTATGGGTGCTGACCTACGCTGCTATCTTGACGGTCAGCGGAACGCTGGGATGGCAATTTAAAATCATATACGACCTCGGTACAAAAATCACTTTCCCCGAAATATATACCGCGCTGACGCTTGTTTTACTGAGAGCGGTTGAAAGCGTTATAATCTGTGCTTTTATCAAATGTATAGAGCAAGCCGTAAAAATATTAATTCCAGCGCGTTTACCTATACCCTATGGAGGAATTGCGCTCTTTTTGACTTACGGTATCGCTGTTTATTTCTACGCGGGAGGTATTCTCGGGCTTTACGGCGCAGGCGGTTCGGGACTTCTCTTCTGGTTTTTCTGCTTACTTTACGGAACAATATATAAACTTACAAAGGAATCTTTCCCGGTAACATCTATACTTATATGGCTGATATTAATTCTTTGAGGAAGGTGATAGCGTGAAAGAAAAGCTGAAAACAAATCTTCTTATAATAATGTTCCTCACGGCTCTGTATATCACCGAACTCACCGCCGTTTATGTCACTTCCGGAGATGTCTATATCAAATATCCGTGGGTTTTCATAGCCATATCTTTGTTCTATACCGCCATACTCTACATTATACGGAATCAGAAAGCGAGGTTTATCGTCGGAATATTCCTCCTTACGGTGAGCGGATTGATAAACACCGGTTTTGTGGTGCTGTTTAAAATGACAGAGACGCTGTTTGAATACCCCATGGTGAACCTGCGCGGTGAAGCCGTTTCCATACTCGATTCGCTTACAATAGACTTTTCGTTTGTTCTTATCTTCGGCACATGCGTTGCCGGTTTTGTAGTATTCGGAAGACGTTTCATCACTACCTTGCCTAAGCCGCCCAAGTTAAAGCATTATCCTATTACCGCTTCCGTCTGTATCATAGCGGCACTTTCCTTCAATCTGCTGGCGATAGAGATCGTCCGCCCATTCGAGGAAGTTCGCGGCGATATGCTATACAACAATAGAGCCTGTACTTATTCCGAACTTGGAATAAACGGTAATCTGCTGTACGAGCTGGCAAACGGTATTTTCCAAAGAACCGCTTATGATGACTATACGTCCGACGAACTGGAAAAATATATATATGACACAGATTGTGTTTATAATAGTACCTTCCCTGAAAACATGGAAAAAAGCTACAATGTGGTAACTATACTCTGCGAATCGCTCGAGTGGTTTTCTTTCATTCAGGATATCGATAAATATCCCAACGGTTATAAACTGGAAAATCCGGAAGCTTTGAAAACTCTATTCCCGAACCTTTACCGTTTTTACGGCGAAAGCGTGGTTATGGATAATTTTCATTCGCGCGAAAAAACAGATATTTCAGAAAATCTTTCGCTGCTCGGTTCCTACCCGACGAAAGCTTTTATTAACTTCTCCTTCTCTTCCAACACCATCTCGACTTCATTGCAAAAAAAGCTGAAAAGAAATTAAAAGTAGATATTAAAGGTGCTATTAA
>SACC01000424.1 GCA_009928745.1 Clostridia bacterium | reverse complement strand
ATACAATGCTGATTATTATAGCTATGCAGCAGAAAGCGCCTGCACCGCACCTTTGATTACAACAGCACATAGAAAATTTGCCTCCTTTTGTTTTTATGTACGGGCAAATTATCGGTAAACTTCTAAAATCCTATAGAAACTGATTAAAACCTGCATTACATAATATGGCGGTGCTATAATGAATGTGCTCCCAAGATCTTAAGCGGTTAAGATATTATTAAAGTATTTGTCGAAGTTATAACAAAAACCGAATGATGGAAGTTGAACACGATATACGGATATGTTATAATGTTATCGATTAGTAACACGGGGGGATTACAATGGCAAAATACGAATGCAGACTGCGGGGCGATTTCGACCGGCTGCTGTCAAGTGTCGAAAATGGTATTATAAGCGGCAGCGTCTCGGCAAGCCTTGAGGATCAGAGCACCTATACCGATAACGGCGTTAAGTGCGCGGTAAGAGTGTTCGAGAGATACAGCATTTTGGGTGGTAACCGCGTTAGTCTTAATATTACGCTCATCGGTAATAACGATAGCTTGTTCTTGTCCGCAATAACTTCGGGCGGCAGTCGGGCAATGTTCTTTAAGCTCAACACATTGGGAGAGGAATCGTTTTTGGATAAGCTAATCGACATAGTAGAGAATTTTAAAAACACCTCATCGGGCAATTAATTCGAGTAATTTGGGGAATTAACCGTTTGCCATAGGCAAGTGGTTTTTGCCATTAAAGATGAATATTTGGTAGCGTCATATCGTAGCATGCAAAAGCTCTGCGTTCTTGATTAAAGTCGCGTTTTATGATATAATTTTTATATCGGATATTAAGAAAAATGCGAATGTAGATTGCAAGGCGGTTTCGACTGTTGCCTTAGATGTAATGCAATCGGGGATTTTGGGGGGAATTATGAAAGCAAAGAAAATTGCGGCCAAGGAAGAAAAAGCTAAGAAAATCAAAATAATATATCACGATATCGTCTCGGCAAAAAAAACGTTATTTGGTATGCTGATTGCATTTGGAATTATTGATTTGCTTATATTTTCTTTTTGCGCATATTGTTTGCTTGTCGACTTAAATAGGGTAGTTTCGATATTGATAATAATAATTAATTTAGGCACTATTATGATCAGCCTGGTCCAAATTGTAGTTACTATTTCAAGTAAAAAAGCGCGCAGGATTATGAGCAATCGAATTGTCGCTCTGAGGGAGGAAAAGGCGCTGACGCAGGAAGCTTTGGCTGAAAAACTCGGAGTAAAACTAAGATTAATCCAAGTAATTGAAGAGAATCAGCATATTCCTTCCGCTCCTTTTGCAATGAAGATAGCGAGAATATTCGAAAAGTCCGTCGAAGAAGTGTTTAGTTTTGAAGACAGTAAATACAAAATGTATTAACGATCATATAGTAATGGTAAGAAATATGTACGGTCGCATGGGCTTATTGATTAACGGCGCATTTTTTGATATAATTAATTCATTATAGTTTTTGCGAGGTAATATGAGTAACGGCGGTATTTCTTTAAGACATTTCCTTATGGAAGCGGCGTATTATATAGTCA
>SACC01000423.1 GCA_009928745.1 Clostridia bacterium | reverse complement strand
GCGCCATTACCACAAGAACTTGAACAATATACAGACAGCGTACACGTTTTAATTTCATCGGTTTATAGCGGCGAATTACCAAAAGATATGGTAAGCGACGGCAACAAGTCTAAACTTATGGATAATCCTCTAAATGATAACTTTTACAAAAAAGAATTTCAAACATTGTGGAATTATATCAATCATCAATATACATATGATGTTACATTTGATAGCGGTGAACTAATAAAAAAAGCAGTAGCACATATAGATAACAAGTTGTTTGTTTCACAATTGAAATACGTTAGAACGACGGGCGTTCAAAAAGGCGAAATGGACAAGGACGCTTTAGAAAGAGGCGAGTCGTTCACGCTTGGCAAGACGGAAACAAAAGAACTCAAAATTGCGACAAGTAATGTTGAATACGACATTATCGGAAAGATAGCGTTCGGCACAACACTGACGAGGCGCACAATTGCAAAGATTTTGCAGGGCATAGCACCCAAAACATTCGCATGGTTTAAGGCGAACCCTGAAGAATTTATTACAAAAGTCATTAACCTTATTAACGAACAAAAAGCCGCACTCACAGTCGAATACATAAGTTATAACCAAACGGACGGCACTTACGACAGCGACATATTCAATGCCGAAAAACAACGCGCAGATTTTGAGCGTGCGTTCAAAGCGGAAAAGGCAGTGCAGGACTACGTGTTTACGGACGGAACGGCGGACAAGAGCGTGGAACGTAGGTTTGCCGAGGACTTGGACGGAGCGGAAGAGGTCTGTGTTTATGCGAAGTTGCCGAGAGGTTTCAAAATACCCACACCCGTTGGCAATTATAGCCCTGACTGGGCAATCGCTTTTTACGAGGGCACGGTCAAGCATATATACTTTGTAGCAGAAACAAAAGGAACGCTTGAGAGTTTGCAACAACGACCGATTGAGGCAGCAAAGATAAAGTGCGCACGAAAATTGTTTAACGAGATTTCGACAAGCAAAGTAAAATATCACGACGTGACGAACTACCAAGAGCTACTCGACATAATGAAAGTAATATAATAGAGGAAAAGTGAGCGTACTGGGAATAAAAAACATAACTACAAAACGAAAAATTACTCGACGATAAGAAACAACAGACTTCTTACAAGATCAGTACGTTTCCGCATACGTTCAACAATGGATTTACGTAATGGCGACAAGGGACAATATTGCGACACTTAACTTTATAGACTGTATGTGCAACGCGGGAGTTTATAAAGATGGTGGGCTTGGGACGTCCATGAAAGTATTAGAGATTTTCAAGGCGAACGGCAAGGCATACCACATAAAGAACGGGACAGTGACGTAGGAGGCAAAACGTTTTGAGTGCACAAAAAAGAAGCGAACTCGGTGAGTTTATTATGGCAGACACTGACAGTTATGACAAGATTGTCAAAGCCATAAATACATACGCTTTTGGGCACAAAAGCAGTATCCCGTGCATTGAGGGCGGATTCTTTGATGCGGACGAAACCGAAGTTTACTTTAAATTTGCACATAACGTGGTTATAAAGGGCGACGAGATAACCTTTGGCG
>SACC01000422.1 GCA_009928745.1 Clostridia bacterium | reverse complement strand
CTTTTTCTCGACGAGCCGACAACGGGGCTTGACCCCAATACGAGGAAAATGGTGTGGGAGACTATCGCCGCGCTGCAGTCCGAACTCAATATGACGGTATTCTTGACTACGCACTATATGGAGGAAGCGGCGAAAGCGGATTATGTGGTTATTATCGACAAGGGCGAGATATCCGCGAAGGGCACCCCTTACGAGCTGAAAGAAAGGTACAGCACCGATATGCTGAAAATCAAGCCGACGGATTTTGAAAAAACCAAGAGCATTCTTGAAGAGGCGGGAGCTTCGCCCTATTCGGACGGCGAGCTTATTATCGTCAAGCTCAACGAGACTAAGGAGGCATTGCCGTTAATCAAAAAGACGGAAAAATATATCGACACCTTCGAAGTAGTCTTGGGTACTATGGACGACGCTTTCGTCAACATTATAGGAGGCGGCAGGAATGATTAACTTGTC
This sequence comes from Clostridia bacterium, assembly GCA_009928745.1. GTDB lineage: Bacteria > Bacillota > Clostridia > Christensenellales > CAG-1252 > SACC01. Next base: position 1,106 of record SACC01000422.1, on the reverse strand, counting down.
TGTTCGTAATTTTAAACTGTTCTTCCGCAACAAAAGCTCGGTATTCTTTTCCTTGCTCGGCGCGATAATCATAATACTTTTATATGTCCTTTTTCTCGGAGATATGGTGGCGGGGGATATTGGCGGCGTGCCGATTGCGCGCGAGGTTCTCGATAATTGGATAATGGCGGGGCTTCTTGCGGTCACCTCGATTACAACGACTATGGGCGCCTTCGGCAGAATAGTCGAGGAGAGAGAGGGCGGGCGCTTAAAGGACTTTTTCGCGGCGCCGATAAGGAAAAGCGCGATAGTCGGAGGATACCTCTCGAGCGCGGTATTCATAGGGATAATAATGACGCTTTTTGTACTTGTGCTCGCCGAGGTGTATATTATCGCCTACGGAGGCAGCATTATTCAGATAATTCCGCTTCTTAAAGTTTTAGGAATAATAGTATTATCGGTTATATCGTCCGGCTCGATGGTTTTCTTTGCTATGACATTCATAAAGAATTCCACCGCGTTCGGCACGGCGAGCACTATACTCGGTACGCTTATCGGCTTCCTTACCGGAATCTATATTCCTATCGGCGTGCTGCCAACTCCCGTGCAATGGGTAATCAAGCTTTTCCCGGTGTCGCACGCGGGAGCGCTCTTTCGTCAGATTATGATGGAAGACGCGCTTGCAAGAAACTTCGCAAGCCTGCCGATAGAGGCAACTGACGCGTTCAAGAGCAGTATGGGCGTAGTGTTCGATTACGGCGGCTATAACGCTCCCGCCTGGCTTCATATCCTCGTATTGGTCGGAACGGCGGCACTGTTCTTTTCGCTCGCTGTTCTCAAGCTGTCGATGAAAAAGGGTAAGAGCGGATTATGATAAAATCAAAGCCTGTCAAAATACTTTTAATACTAAGCTTTAATAAACTTATTACATATTCTATAAAAAACAATGGTATTGTTTCCTTTTTATTACTAATATTTTCATCTAAAAAACTTGCTATACATTTAGCGACTCTTTGACTTGATTGACCATCTATATTAGAAAAATAATCATTAATTAATTGCTTTATATACTTTTCAATTTCTTTTTTTCTATTATCAATATAATAGTTTGATTTATTATTAATCAA
>SACC01000421.1 GCA_009928745.1 Clostridia bacterium | reverse complement strand
ATGCGAAGGCATATGGAACCGTATTCCGCTGTACTGAAGGACGCTTTTATATAACGGCGCGTTAAGAGTCATTATTCCCAGACCGCTCTTATGAATACCGATCGGATCACGACAAGCTCCGGCGTTATCTCCGAGAGAGGATCCAGCAATGCATTGCGTTCGGTATAATCGTTCCCCTTGACAAGCACCCAGCGCGAAAAGACTAACGGACAGCCCTCCAAGACCACGGGAGGCTCAAGCGTTACTACTCCGTCGGTTACTTTGTACGTTAAGGGGTTCGGATTAACGATGTACGCGCTATAATCTACGCCGTTCACTTCGGTAATATTGGTATAGTGTATGGAGTAATTAATCGCCTCGATTTTATAAGTCAGTACAAGGTCGGAAGTCTCGTTGACGCTTACGCCGCAATACCCGACCAATCTCGCACCTTGATACCAATGCCCTTGATAGTACCCCGCGGGGACCGGCGACTGTATCGCCACGCCCACTCCCGCTTTGTAGCTTGTAGGGAGAGCGTCGACGTCGAACCACCCCTCAATCAAGTCAACGTAGCTTATCGAATACACCAGTCCGTCCTCGCCGAGGTACAGCGTCATATTACCGCTTACCGGGGTATCAAAATCATATACAGCAGTCTTAGCGCTGTCGGTAAACCACACGAAAGCGCGCCCCGCTTGAGGAGTAATCGAACCTGAAAGCTCGGGCGACGCAATTTTTGAGCCCGCGGCGACGGTAATACTACCGGGCGCCTCGGTTTCATATTCGCCAATATCAAAAGCTACGGTATAATTATCCGGCTTGTTTTTACAACCCATAAATATCGCCGCACACGTTACAAGAATAATAATTGCCGCCAAAACAATAATAAAAGCTGCTCTTTTCATAATCTTCTATTATTATACCATTTTTATATTAAAAAGCATATAATTTTTCATTGCCTTTCAACTCACCGCTCCCAATCCCTATATTCATCGAATTAGTTCACGGTAGGCAAATTCAAAATTAGCAAAACCCTATCAGTTAATTAATGGAAACCTATCTTATGTGCAAATATGCCCACAATTAACTATATTATATAATAATCGGAATAAAAACATTATACAATTCTTTACGGATTTTACACGACTTAGGCGATATGCGCCGAACCGCCTAAGCAACACGCGCATTATAATTAAAAACGGCGAAATTCGGATGAAGATTTTGCGAGTGTAAAGGTTCTTAACAAAAAGCGGATTGGTCCAGTGTATAATGAAATACACGACCAACCCGCTATTATTTATATCAACTTGCCGTTAAACAGTTGAGACGGCAGATTTTGGATGCAGATTTGGGGTTCTCGGTGCTTATTGGACCGACAGGAGTGTACTTAATGTACACGACTTAGGCAATACGCACCGAAACGCCTAAGCAACACGCGCATTATAATTAAAAACGGCGAAATTCGGATGCGGATTTTGCGAGTGTAACGGTTCTTAACTAAAAGCGGATTGGTCCAGTGTATAATGAAATACACGACCAACCCGCTATTATTTATATCAACTTGCCGTTAAACAGTTG
>SACC01000420.1 GCA_009928745.1 Clostridia bacterium | reverse complement strand
GCCACATCTTCGTCATCATCTTCGGGTTCGCAGTTAAAAACAGAAGGATTCACGGGGAATTCCGCTTTATATTTTTGCATGGTTCTGTAATAGTCGGTTAATCGGTTTTTGATTATTATTTCAGCGTAATTGAAAAAGCCGCCCTTTTCCGCATTATATGTTCTGACAGCGTCAGAAAAAGCGATAAGCGCGACCGACCATTCGTCATCGTTTTTGGATATGTATTTTTTCGCCGCTTTTGAAGTGCATCCGATGATATAATTAGTTTCCTTTTCAATGAAATCCGTAAGCAAGCGTGGGTCAGACGATGCCCGTATTGCCATTTCATCTATATCTTTCATAAGCTTCTCCTTGTACGGTTCATACCGTTTGCGACGATATGATACATATCCCTTTTATATAATACGTTATAAATCCGATAATTTTTGGGGTAACAGGAAATATAACACATAAATCTCCCGTAATTTCAATACAGGAGATTTATATATTATTATTTAAGGCAACCTCTAAAAATCGCTATTGAAGTATATTAAAGATTTAAAATAACTTAGTAATAAAGGCTTACTTATATATACAACGGTAATTTTCTGCGTTTTTTGAGGACACCTTAAATCGTTGACTAATTCACATTGATAATAACCGAACATGGCGCGGAATAATCGAGATATTCCGAATAAACATAAGCAAATTCGTCATTTCCGGTGTATCCCTTGTCGGGATAATAGGTAAAGGAACCGTCGGCGTTGATGGAAACGGTGCCGTGAGAGGGTGAAACGCTTATTTTATATTGCTTTGTGCTGTCACCGACGGGATTAAGCGTGGAAACATAGGGAGTATCCTTTGTAACATCCGCAGATACAGCGTCGACGGCATCGGGTGAAATATTAAGCATACCCTTGATAAACTGGTAGGTATAGTCATATATAAGCCTGACCTTAGGTGAAGAGGATTCGCAGGCGTTGTTTATATCATAAAATCCCATGTAGTACATATGAATACAGTCATTGATATAACCATAATACACGCCGTATCTCAGATAGGTCATATATCTTTGCAGATATAAATCGTTGGTGAGCGCCTTGTTGTCTAACTCAATTTCCACACCCATTCCGTAACGCTTGGTGAGGTTTGCGTTATTTATAATATTGGATAAAGGCGTGTCAAGCCTGAACGCGTAGTTGGGCTGCATACAGGCGACATCGAAGCCGTGTTCCGCCCAGAGCGAATAGCCTGACGCCACGTGATATGGTATCCAGAACAGCTGGCTGTCATGCGAGTGGGTGAGGGCGCTTACTCCGTTTATAAGCTCCATATCGCCGTTTGCGGCGCTCGCGGATTCATTGTACCAATAATAGCCGCAGAATTCAATATTTTTATAATCATGCTTCGCAAGCTCGGTCTCAAAAAGATTCATATACCATTCGACCGCGGCGAGTCTGTCCTCAAGGGTAGTCAGAGTATTACTCTTGCCGTCTCCGTCAAAGTCGCCGAAAATCGAGTCTGTTTTGGGATAATACAGTGAAATATAAAATTTATATTTGTAATCGCTGTTGCCGAGCGCCGTCTTAACC
>SACC01000419.1 GCA_009928745.1 Clostridia bacterium | reverse complement strand
CCCTAACTTTTCCGATTTAAGTAATAGGTACCTTAAGAGAAGTCAACAGTTTGAGAGTCTTAGCCGATATTTCGGAAGTAAGCCAACAACTGTTGACTTTGACTTTGTGAATATATTTAAGATGACAGATAAAATCATCAACGGAAAATTTTGAAAGCAAACCGGCAGAGCGAAGCAGATCATAAAGTTTATAGGAAAGCATGAGAGCAATGTGATTAAGGAAAGTCCACGCTTCAAAGGAATACTCATTCTGCATATAACTGCGGTCCTGATCAAGCAAATTTTTAAGAAAGTCAAAGCATTGCTCAATTTCACCGCGTGACTTATAAACGGCAAAAATATCTTCGGGTGATTTGTTAATATTGGTCCTGATTACAATAGAACCGAAATCATATTGTTTTTCCATAAGACCATCCCTTGTATATCCCTCAAATTTTGATTCGATACGGCAGATGTAATCCTTTTCTTCTCTGTTTTTAAGTTCACTGTCAGAAAAAGTAATGATTTTTATGCCGTCATCATCATTTTGATAATACCAGATGACCCGGTTATTATACATGAAGTAATTGTCGAAAGCCGAACGGTTTCCTGTTTGAAGCACACTGCGGTCAAAAAGAGCATTGTTCCTGCGCAGAGGTATTATGTATTGCATCTTATTCTCTTCAAGCATATCAAAGTTAGCCTTGGAGCCGAATCCTTTGTCTGCAACGATAATAACGTTTTTGAGCTGAGCTTCTTCTACAGAAAGTCTGAGTGCCGATATCTCGCGTATATTTCCGGGAAGTACACGGTAATACACCGGCATTCTGTTCTCGCATGCAAAAGCATAAAGCAGATTAACCTGAGGGTCATATTGCCTGTGGCTGTTATATCCCAATCGGTTTATTTCCATATCATGAGACTTCGAGATGATATTCGTCACATCGAATAATATATGCTCGGAACCTGAAGTAAACCGGTTCATAAAAGATACGAGCTTTTCTCGATTCTCGCCTAATGACATCAGGAATCCGGTGATATCTTTTCCTCTTAGCTTTACTCCGCCATACATCTCTGACAGATATGACTTTTCATATATCATCTCCGCCCGTTTGAAAGGACATTTCTCTATGACTCTTAATATCGCCAGTGTAAAAATCCTGTCAGCCTCATTGGGAAATATCTCTTTCAGTGCTGTATATATATCGGATCCTGTTTCCGCTAAAACCGTACTTGCGCCGTATTCCTTCAAAGTAACCTTTGGAATATTCTCTTCTTTTTCTTTGGGGTGAATCAATCCGTCCGTTTCCGTTATTCTCCCGAGATATTTTCCGGTCACTTTTTGTGCCCGTCCTTTTTCTTTATTCCACACCGACGATACAGCGTACAGATAATATTTACCTCGTATACATGATATGTTTGTGCCTTTTAATTTGTATTTCTCGACCCAATCCGGATATGCCATTTCTCTCCCGCCTATTCTCATGTATTACTTGCCAAGTAATACTATTATATCATAAAACCCGAGAATTTGCAAGCTTTTTCTCGGGTTTTATTTATCTTTTTTTTTTAATATTACTTGCGTTAGGGAAAGTTAGGG
>SACC01000418.1 GCA_009928745.1 Clostridia bacterium | reverse complement strand
CACCTTTGACAGAAAATGCACCGACCAAGCTTCCTGTAAAATAAATGATCATCACTTATATCTTCGTATGCTGGTTGTATTGTATCATATGCCACAGTCTGCGCCCGTGCTAAATATAAATATTTTGCGTTATGTTCTCTATATATCGAGAAACTTTGATTGCTATAACTTACTACACCATCAGTATACGCTATATAATCTTCTGTATCAACTTCACCACCATATTCACTATCTTGCCATTCGTATGTTACGTTTTCCATATACACGTTAAAGCTTGGTCGATAGTAAGGATTTGTTGAATAGTATGTAGCTCTGAATGCTGTATTAGTAAAAAATTGAAATGAATGATACTCAAGTGTGCAACTCAATTTTAAATATAGTACATCATCATTTGTGTAATAAGGCGTTGTTCCACCTTGTTTGTAATAATATCCTCCCCACTGTGGTACATATACTCCTGTAGCATATAAATATGAATCAGCATCAAAGGCAAATCCCAGTATAGTAAAAATAGTCATTATACATATAAGTGCTATTACTGTTATTAATTTTTTAATATTTTTCAAATTTAACATCCTTTCATAAATAATTAGAGCAATAATTATTTTATTTCTCATAGTAATACATATAATATAAGTTATTTGTTCATTGGTAAACATACACTCCTTGTTTTTATTTGTTTCATTAAAACGTACCCTTGTATATACACCGATTTTTTCTTTTTTCATATTCATGTTCTTACACATTATATTAAACATCAATATGTTTAATATAATATACCACAAATGTTAATTTATGTAAATATTTTTTTCAATTTTTAATAATCTTTTTTTGGGAGTTTACATAATGTATTTTACAACATCGGAAAACTTGTTATCATAATAATAGCTACTAAAACTATGCATAAAAAATTTAATCTAATATGATTTTACATCATACCCTCTGTTATTTAACTTGATATATGTCGATACAATTAAATATTACCACATATAGCATTTATTGTCAATGCTCTGTTTTTCTTTTTCTTTTAATTTCAAACTATTGCAAAATCTGTCATTCCGTGATATTATCTAAATGAGAAAATATATAATAGGAGCGGAACATGGTTAAGGTAATCGCCACACTCGCCTTAAACGGAATAGACGGCATACCCGTGAGCGTCGAAGCCAGCCGCTTTCCCAGCGCGCAGCCGAGGGTGATACTCATAGGACTGCCCGACACCGCGGTAAAGGAAGCGCTCGAAAGGGTGCATACCGCCGCGAGAAGCTCGGCGATTCCTCTCATAACCGGCAATGTCACAGTCAACCTTGCTCCGGCCGACGTTAAAAAAGAAGGCTCGTCCTTTGACCTGCCGATACTTATCTCGATGGTGGACGAAGCCAAATCAGGCGTGCTGAATACCGAAGGTACTGCCTTTGCCGGAGAACTTTCGCTCACAGGCGAGGTCAAGCCGATAAACGGCGCACTTTCGATGGCTATCGCGGCGCGCGACGCGGGCTTGAACGGGATATATCTCCCGGAAGCCAACGCAGCGGAAGCTTCCGCCGCCGAAGGAATAGATGTTTATCCAGAGTACAGTTGTATCGTA
>SACC01000417.1 GCA_009928745.1 Clostridia bacterium | reverse complement strand
TCTGTTAAAAAATCTGTAGTAATTAAGAATACAACTCGGTACACCGCCTGTAACCGAGTTGCCTACTATCTGAGCTATTCTGTATTGCCGATGATGTTCGGTCACTTCGCCACTCCGGATACATTTTTGCCGCTTTTGCTTACGGATATACCCGAACGTATTTTCTGCCTCAAGGCGGCTTTCCGAGCTTTTTCTTTGTAATTGCTATCCGCGGTTGCATCGGCGGCCGCGGCCTCTTCATACCGCGTTCCGTAATCTATCGGTATATTGACGCCGACGGTATAATACTGCTTCATCTCCCAAATCTTTCGCTCTGAGACCCTTCTCAGCTGGCGCTTTTCACCTTTGATTACAACAAGAACCGTCTTGAACAATATCTTAAGGTCCAGCCACGGAGAAAGGTTCTCGACGTAGAGGAGATCATAATAATTCCTGTTGGCAGTACTTAGATAAGAATTGCCGTTGACCTGCGCAAGACCTGTGATGCCGGGACGCACATTGAATTTGCTCCACTCCCAGCCCTCGTAAGCATCAAGGTATTCGGGCATAAGCGGACGCGGTCCGACAAGACTCATATCGCCCTTGATTACGTTGAAAAGCTGCGGAAGTTCGTCCAACTTGAGCTTGCGTATAATTCTGCCGACACGGGTTAAATTGACGTTGTTATCCTCAATCAGCGCTCTATCCACCGAGAACTTAACTGTTGTGGTCGTCATTGTGCGGAACTTATATATCCTGAATATTCTGCCGTCCTTGCCGTTCCTGTTCTGCTTAAAAATAATCGGCCCTCTGCTATCGAGCTTGACCGCAATAGCCACGATCAAAAACACCGGAGCGAGCGCAACAACACCTGCCACCGATAAAATAAGATCAAATATGTATTTTATATGTATATATGCCTTTTTCATTATAATTCTATTTCCGATTAATTATAATATAATGTTTTTAGACACAGATGTCAACACCTTGCGCCGATAATCCTCATCTTAGTCCACTTACTGATTTTGCCAAAGCACCGACAATACGGAATAATTTTGAATAAATCAAGCTGTTCTTTAATAATTTTTCACATTTGATATTACATCGTTGCAATTGCTTATCATTGTGCCGGTGTGTTATACTATATAAATGGATGCCGGCAAAAAGAAGTGCCTTATAATAGTCAACAGGCGCTCGGGGAACTCATCGCGAATTAACCGCAAAGCGTTAATAAAAACCTTCGGGGAAGGCAACAGGGTTACGTTCCGTTTCATTGACAACGACCGCGACCGCTGGAGCGCCGAGGGATTCGACCGCTTGGTAATATGCGGCGGCGACGGCACATTCAACAACGCTCTCAATAATATCAAAGGACAGAATATCGAGGTGTTTTATTGCCCTTGCGGCACCTTGAACGAATTCTCTAAGACCGTCAAACACCACGGCCGCTTTGTGCTCCGCGACGCCGGTACGCTCAACGGCCGTATTTTTTCGTATGTCGCGGCTACCGGCGCTTTCACCCCTTTAGGATACGCTGTCGAAGAAAAGCACAAGAAAAAATTCAAGATTTTCGCATACCTTTACCGCGTAATCAAGGAATATAGGATATAT
>SACC01000046.1 GCA_009928745.1 Clostridia bacterium | reverse complement strand
CGGCTACATTGCCCGCAGCCGCAACCTTGTTACCAGTTTTGGCAAATTCTTGGATCCGATAGCTGATAAAGCGCTTGCAGTTGTTGCAATGATAGTAATGGTGGACGCGGGTCAGTTCCTGGCTCCTTACGGCGCGCTTATGGTGGCGCTGATTATTTGCCGTGAGCTTATTGTCGGAGCTTTCCGAATGATTGCAGCGTCAAGAGGTATTGTGCTCGCAGCTGATAATATAGGCAAGCTCAAAACAATATTTACAAATTTTGCGCTGCCTGTTTTGATGTTGAGTTATGCATTCACTGCCGACCAGATTGGAAGCATGTATAATCTTTATTACGGGTTCTTCTACTATACGGGACACGCCTTGTTTTTCGTTGCGTTTTTATTAACGCTTGTATCGGGCATTAATTATGTGCTCAAAAACAGACAGGTATTCAACGACAAAGGAGAAAACAATTGATAAAATGTCTCAAAATATTCGGATATGACGAGATAGAAGTGAAAAATATGTTGCAGGAGATATTCAGCTTGTTTACCACAGTTGAATATAAGTATCGCACGGCATTCAGCGATACTCTGCTTACAGTTAGCGGCGATGTAGAGGTCGATATTGATAACGCGTTAGTATGTGTATACGATAATTTTGACAGCGGGGTATACGCTGACGAGGATATATCCCTTGCCGAAAGAGCTGTGGATTTTTTGAAACTATATAAATATAAGCTATCGGTTGCGGAAAGTTTGACGGGAGGAATGATTTGCTCGGCAATAGTCGATGTTCCCGGTAGCAGCGAAGTGTTTTATGAGGGTATAATTGCCTACAGCAATGAAGCCAAAAAAGACAGGCTGGAGGTTTATGAGCACTCTTTGAAAGAACAAGGGGCGGTATCCTCAGAAGTATGTTCTCAAATGGCTTTGGGGTTATTGAAAGACGGGAATATCGACATATGTGTTTCTACAACGGGCATTGCAGGACCTAGCGGCGCAACCGAGGAAAAGCCTATCGGACTAACCTACATTGCTGTTGCGGATGTGGATAAATGCGAAGTTTTTAAGCACATATTCCACGGCGATAGAGAGTGCGTGCGGCATACTGCGGCTAACTGCGCGTTATTCCATCTGATTAACAGACTCAAGCAGCCGACTGATTTTTCCAAAATGGTGATATAAATTAAAACCAATAAGAAATATATATGTGAAATAAATAAAGGCAGGTAAAATTATGGAAGACAAGAAAAAAGCATTAGAACAAGCCATAGCCCAGATTGAAAAGGTTCACGGCAAGGGCGCAATAATGAGGCTTGGCGAGGGATATGTATCCAATGTGGAAGTCATAAGGACAGGCTGTCTGTCGCTTGATTTTGCGCTAGGTATCGGCGGAATTCCTAGAGGCAGAGTTATTGAGATATACGGACCCGAATCGTCTGGTAAAACGACTGTTTCCCTACATATTATCGCGGAAGCGCAAAAGGCAGGCGGGACAGCGGCATTTATCGACGCAGAACATGCGCTTGACCCGTCGTACGCTGTTAATCTCGGAGTTAATCTTGATGAGATGTACATATCGCAGCCTGATAACGGAGAGCAGGCGTTGGATATCGCGGAAGCGCTTGTAAGAAGCGGCGCAATGGACCTTATCGTAATTGATTCGGTAGCCGCGCTTACTCCTAAGGCGGAAATCGAGGGTGATATGGCGCAAAACCATGTAGGTTTGCAGGCAAGACTTATGAGTCAGGCGCTGCGCAAGCTTACCGCAATAGTTAATAAGACAAAAACAAGCGTAATATTTATCAACCAATTAAGAGAAAAAGTCGGTGTAATGTTCGGTACTCCCGAGACCACACCGGGCGGAAAAGCCTTGAAATTCTATGCGAGCGTGCGCCTTGACGTAAGAAAAAAGGACGCGCTGAAAGACGGTACTAACATTATCGGCAACCGCACTACTATTAAGGTCGTGAAGAATAAGCTTGCGCCCCCCTTCAAAATCGCGGAATTTGACATCATATACGGTTTTGGAATATCCCGCGAAGGTTGTATAGTTGATATGGCTGTTGAAAAGAATGTTTTGAAAAAAAGCGGTTCCTGGATAAGCTTTAATGATGAAAAGTTGGGTCAAGGAAGGGAAAAGGTTATAGCTTTACTTAGAGAAAATACCGAGCTTTGCAAAACTATAGAAAACCTTGTTATAAAAGAAACAAAGTAAATGTATATTGTTACATAATAATATTGACATTTGTAAAGATTGTCTATATAATTAAAATCAGGTTATTCTGGTATTATAGACTATAATACCTTGTTGCTTTAAAAATGAATATTAGGAGGATTGGAAATGATAAGCAGTATAGTTCCGACTGTAGTGCTTTGTGCAATACCATCTTGGGCAACCGCATTGATCTCGATAGGGACATTGGTTGCGGGCGGATTTTTAGGATATTTCTTTTACAGATTATTCGTTAATAAGAAATTCAGCAGTGCAAGAGAAGAGGCACAGCGCATTTTAGAAGAAGGAAGATTAGAGGCAAAAACACTTAGAAAAGAGGCATTACTCGAAGCTAAGGAAGAACAGCACAGGATGCGGAGCGAACTGGAGAAGGAGACGCGCGAAAGGCGCAGCGAACTTCAGCGCGCAGAGCAAAGACTGACTTCGCGCGATGAACAACTCAACAAAAAAGAAGAGTTTTTAGATCGCAAGATTCAGGAGATTGACAAATCTAAGGCTCAACTTGAGCAGAAAGAATTGGACATTATCAAGCGTGATAACGATGTCAAGAACAAAGAAGAGCTTATGGCTAGAGAGCTGGAGCGTGTATCTGGAATGACAAGAGACGAGGCAAAGAATATCCTTATGGAAGGACTCCTTGACTCAGTCAAAAAAGATTCGGCGCAGCTTGCTAAAGATATTGAGGCTAAGGCAAGAGATGAAGCAGAGAAAAAGGCTAAAGAAATAATAGGTCTTGCAGTGCAGAAGTGCGCGGCAGATCACGCATCGGAGATTGCAGTATCTGTAGTCGCGTTGCCTAATGACGAAATGAAGGGGAGAATTATTGGTCGCGTAGGTAGGAATATCCGCGCTTTGGAGAATGCTACCGGAGTTGATGTTATTATTGATGATACGCCTGATGTAGTTACCCTTTCAGGCTTTGACCCCATAAGACGGGAAGTTGCCCGCATAACTCTCGAAAGATTAATCGCAGACGGACGCATACATCCCGCGCGTATTGAAGAGATGGTAGACAAAATCAAGAACGAGATTGACAACCAGATTAAGGACGCAGGCGAGGCGGCGGCATTCGAAGCAAGCGTATTCGGATTGCATCCGGAGATGGTAAAGATACTCGGCAGATTGAAGTACCGTACAAGCTATGGGCAGAATGTGTTAAAACATTCGCTGGAAGTTAGTCATCTGGCAGGCATTATTGCAGCTGAGCTCGGCGCAGATATCAAAATCGCAAAGAGAGCAGGATTGTTGCATGATATAGGCAAAGCGGTTGATCACGAGTTGGAAGGCACGCATATATCTATCGGTGTTGACATCGCTAAGAAGTTCAAGGAGAGCAATGCCGTGATACACGCAATAGCGGCGCATCACGGCGACATAGAGGCGACTACGCTTGAGGCAATGATAGTTCAGGCATCAGACGCTATATCGGGAGCTCGACCGGGCGCAAGAAGAGAATCAATAGAGAACTATGTAAAGAGACTAGAAAACATTGAGAAGATAGCCAATTCATTTGAAGGTGTGGAACAGTCTTTTGCCATTCAGGCAGGCAGAGAGATTCGAGTAATGGTTAAGCCTGAGGAAGTTGACGACAGTAAGACCTATTTTATCGCTAAGGAAATCGCTAAGAAATTAGAGAGCGAATTAGAGTATCCGGGGCAAATCAAAGTCAGCGTTATCCGTGAATTAAGAAGCGTCGAGTACGCCAAATAAGAAAACAAAGGTCATAAAAAATAATATTAATATTATAAAAATAAAAACTGTTGCGTTAACGCAGCAGTTTTTGTTTTGCGATTAAGGCGGCTCGTCGGGTCGCCTAAAATTTTATATTTGTATTCCGTAATATTAAATCAATAAGCAATAATTTGCATCATATTATAATGTATGTTATTAAATTACGCACATTTAATACTATTTATTTAATCTTCGGAGGTCTGCCGCGCTTTTTAGGGGCGGGAGTTGCATCCGCTACAGGTTTTACCTCTGTCTGCGGGGCGGGGCTTTCTGTTTTGCAGGTGTCAGCCGGAGCTACCTCAGAAGAGCCGTCACTTGGCAAAAATCCTAATGTGTTCATAAATATATCAAAGGCGTTCTTGCCTTTAGCGTCTTTTTTGAAGACCGCGGTACACTCAAGAATTTGCTCACAGACTTTATTGATATACGCAGTTACCAGCGTTGAGGCTTTATCCTCAGTCACTATACCGTTGCGTATTAATAGTTCGGCAATCATGAATCTATGCTTGAAAAGCGGATTCTCGGGGTTGCTAAGCTCTTTTTCGTTAAATGGCTTCTTGCCGTTAAGATAATTAGCAATGCCGTGAAATTCGCTAGCAAGTCTGCCGGGCAATATGAATGTGCCCATTACCTCGATAACACCTATACCTTCCTTCTTGATATTGTGCAAATCCTCAGTGGGATGGTAAATGCCGAAAGGATGATCGCTATCTGTGCGGTTATTTCTTAGTATTAATTCGGCGAATATTTCTCCTCGTTCCATACGGATTATCGGGGTAATCGTGTTGTGTTGCTCGGTAGTCTTAGATAATATCCCGACGGATTCATCAGAATAAGCGCACCATTTTTCGTGTATATAGTTGACTGCAGCAAGCAGCGCTTCTTTATTCTTTGACTTTAGTCTGATTACCGAATTGTACCAGTCAAGCAAGCCGAATTTTACGCCTGCAAAGTCCGTATGCTTGTATTGCTTGTATACGGGGCGCTTGAACATAGGATGAACCTTGCCGCCGCCCTGAAAATGTTCGTGTGTAAGGATTGAGCCGCCGACAATAGGTAGCGGAGCATTAGAGCCGATAAAATAATGCGGAAAAAGACTGACGAATTCCAGCATTTTCTCAAAACTTGCCGAATTGAGGGTCATTGGCTTGTGCTCGTCGGATAAGGCAATACAATGTTGCTCGTAATAACTGTAGGGTGAGAATTGGAAGTGCCACAGCTCATCGCCTAGAAAGATCGGAATCGTGCGTAGATTATATTTGGACGGATAACAAGGTCTGCCCATAAAACCTACATTGCTCGTACATAGCATACACTTAGGATATTGTAACTGAGGCAGCGCTCTTGCCGCTGCAACTTCCCTGTTATCCTTCTCAGGTTTACTAAGATTGACGGTGACGACTATATCGCCGTTGCTCCCTGTAAAAGACCACACGATATTCTTTTTGATATCTTCGGTTTTGATGTAATTACATTTGCAGCAAAAATCATAAAACCAGGTTGTTGCCTGCCGCATACCTTCGTTAAGGCATTTTCTGTCGAAACATTCGATAATAACAGAAGGCGCAGGCATAACAAAGTCTATAAGTTTTGTTTCGAACTGATCAATCTGCGCTTCATCTATTATACCTTCGCTGATAGCGTATAAGGAAAGCGGATGCAAAATATCATCAATCAATTTTGCCACATCCTGCGTAGGATAGGACGGTTGACTTATCTTCAACGTTTCCATAAGACGGTTGCGTACATACCATTCGTCCGTATCCTGCAACATAAGATACATTTTGGCGTAGCTTATTAATAATTCAATTTTATCGGCGATATCGTAATTGTTCATAAATCCTCTCAAATTACAAATTTTGTAAATGTTAAATTGCAAAGCAAGTTTAGCTGTGATATAATAAAACAAAACGTAATTATATTACAATACTATTATACATATATGGAGCAAAAATGGCAAGCAAAGAAAGAATATTATTACTGGCTGAAGATACTAAGTTTCAATTAACTGCAAGAGTCTTGTACGGTAACTGCGATTTTTATAAGATGGCGGAGCGGTATGTAACCTTAAGCGAGCTGCATGTAAAAAGCTTCGGGGTTAATAACTTTGAGTTTTATTCTTCACCCGGACGAATTGAAGTATGCGGCAATCATACCGACCACAACAATGGCAAGGTGCTTTGCGCAAGTATTACCGTTGATACGCTTGGCGCGGTAACTGCGCTTGATGATAATAGTATCAAAATAGCCTCGCAAGGCTATCCTGTTATTGATGTCAATCTTGACAATCTTGATAAGGTAGCGCGAGAGGAAGGCACCTCTACTGCGCTTGTCAAAGGTGTTGTAAGGTATCTGAAAGAGCGCGGATACGCAATCGGCGGTTTTGTTGCAACGACCACATCAAGTGTTTTTAAGGGAGCGGGAGTATCGTCTTCGGCGTCCTTTGAGCTATTCGTTGCAGAGATATTATCGTCAATATATAACGGCGGCAAGATTGACGCGGTGACCAAAGCAAAGGCAGCTCAATGGGCAGAATCGTACTATTTTAACAAGCCTTGCGGTTTAATGGACCAGTCTGCGATTGCTTTGGGCGGCATAAGCTATATTGATTTTGCATCGAGTGAAAATCCTCTGATTGAACATATTGACTGGATATTTAATGATTTGGACATAATATTGATTAATACGGGCGGCGATCACAGCGCATTGACATCTCATTATTCTGCAATCCGCGCCGAGATGGAAGCTATCTCCTCATACTTTGGCAAAAAAGTGCTGAGAGAGGTTGAGCGCGATGTTTTCTATGGTTCGTTATCAAAGCTGAAAGAGCTATACAGCGGCAGAGCGATACTCCGCGCTATACATTATTATGAGGAGAACGCGCGCGTAGAATTATGCGCGCAGGCAGTTAGAGACGGAGATTCGGATGCGTTCGTTAATATTATCAATCAATCAGGAGATAGTAGCTACAAGTTATTGCAGAACTGTTACGCTCCGGAAGATACTACGCAATGCATTCCGCTTGCCATTGAGCTTGCGCGGCGAATATGTGGCGTAAAAGGCGTCAGAGTGCACGGCGGCGGTTTTGCAGGTACGGTTATTGTCTTTGCCTCATCCGATAATACGGAGGATATTTGCAGCAAACTTATCGAATTGTACGGAGACAATAATGTATACACGGTAAGGGTCCGTAACTCGGGCGCTACCGGTACCGGACTAAAATTTATTAAGGAGTAATTATGTTATTAGCTAATCCGGTTGCCTTTTCAATAGGCAATTTCAGTGTATATTGGTATGGTATTATAATAACCAGCGCAATACTCGGCGGTACGATTTTTGCGATGTTCGAAGCAAAACGACGTGGAATGAAGAGCGATTATGTGCTAACGCTGTTTTTGTGGGTGGTTCCCTTTGCGGTCATATTTGCAAGGCTTTTTTATGTTATATTCCATATCGGCGATTTTTTACCAATTAACTCCTTTGAAGATGTTATTGCGATTATTAGCACCAGAGAGGGCGGGATTACTATTATCGGAGCAGTTCCCGGCGGAGCGTTAGGCGCATATATTGCTACCAAAACCAACAAAACTTCATATATTGAGACACTGGATATGGCTGCGCCGTGTATGATACTTGGTCAAGCGCTCGGCAGATGGGGCAATTTTGTCAATCAAGAGCTTTACGGTCAGCAGATTCTTAACGAGACATTTCAAAAGTTTCCTTTTGCGGTGCAGATTGACCGCCATGTAGTATATAACGCCGCAGGAGAATATGTGGAGACAATATACAACGGCTGGTATCAGGCAACATTTTTTTATGAGATGATGTTAAATTATCTTGGTTTTGCCGTACTACTTATTTTATCGAGAAAATATAAGCGAAACGGTATAATTTTCGTTGCTTATCTTGCTTGGTACGGAGTGGTGCGCGCCGTTATGGAATTGATAAGAACAGATGCAATATCAATTGCCGGCGTAAAAATCGGAGTTGTAGGCGGGTTTGCGGCAGCAACTATTGCGATAGTGATTATACTGCTTATTTGGCTGGGCAAGATAAAGACGGCTACACCGTCGCATTTGCTGAAAGCTGAATGCGTAACAGTGAGCGACAGCGTAGTTTTGGATAATGCAGCTGCTAATTATGGTAAAATAGAAGATAATGATGACAAAAGAGAAGATGATAGTAATAAAACAAACAGCGATATTGTAACAAATAATATTGATGACAACAAAGAAGACAACAAAGATAGCCACAATATAGAAAACAATAATAAAGAAGAAGTTGCTAAAGCAGTAATCAAAAATAAAGGAAAAGCCTATAAAAGGAAAGAAGTCGGCGGCAATAAAAATGTAAGCGGCAATGTCGATAATCTATCTGAAGGGGAAGATAAGGAGAATAACAATGAAAAACAATAACAAATTAGTGGTCGGGATAAGCTCGGGAATGCTTATATTTATATACGGCTTTATACTGCTTATTGGCGGATTATTG
>SACC01000416.1 GCA_009928745.1 Clostridia bacterium | reverse complement strand
TTGCGTCGCCGTCAAAAAAAGATATGTTGAGAATGATGAACTGGATAAGGGCATGAGAATGCATCTCAATCTCGGTCATACCTTAGGTCATGCTTTAGAAAAACTCAGTAATTACACGCTTCTGCACGGCTTTGCGGTGGCGAAAGGTATTGCGCTTATCGCCAAGCTGTCACGCGCAAGAGGTATGCTTAACAATACAGATTATCAGAGAATTATTGATATCTTGAATAAATACGGTTATGACCTTACCTGTCCTTACGAGACAGACGAGCTACTTAATATAATCAATATTGACAAAAAAGTTATTAACGGCGCTATTAATCTTATTTTGATAAGAACAATAGGCGAAGTTGTAACAGAAAAAATTATACTAAAGAATTTGGAGGACTGTTTGAGTGTATGCTGCGATTGATAAATCAGAATTAAGAGGTATAATTAATGCAATACCGTCAAAATCATTTGCTCACCGCATATTAATTTGCGCGGCGCTGTGCAGGCAGCCGACAAATATAGTGGGCAAACTAGATTCGGAAGATTTTATGGCTACTAAGGGATGCTTGCAAAAGCTGGGAGTCAAATTCGAAGAAGTTAATGACGGTTACATAATTACCCCCGCGAATAAGTATAATCAAAATTGCATGTTGGATTGCGGAGAAAGCGGCTCGACTTTCAGATTCTTATTGCCTGTAATAGCGGGACTCGGGATATCGGCGACAATAGAGGGGCAAGGGCGGTTGGCGCAAAGACCGATGGGTGAACTTATTGACGTATTGAGAGCATCAGGCGTAAGCATATCGAACGATGTATTGCCGCTTTGCGTGTCGGGCAACATGACGGCAGATATCTATGTTATCAGAGGCGATATCAGTTCGCAGTATATAAGCGGTCTCTTGCTGGCGCTTCCGCTACTTAAACGGACGGCGGAGATAATAATTACGGGAGAGCGGAGCTCGCAGAGTTATATAGATATTACGCTCGATGTTATGGCTAGTTTTGGTGTAAAAATCAATCCGACTCCAACCGGCTACAAGATTGAAGCGGGGCAAGAATACAATTCTCCTAAAACCATTGCGATTGAGGGAGACTGGTCAAATGCCGCTTGCTGGCTGGTTGCCGGCGCATTAACCGGCGATATTACGGTTACTGGATTAAATGTAAACTCGGTACAGGGAGACAGATATATCGTGGATATTCTTAAGAATATGGGCGCGATAGTATATGTTGCGGATAATTCGGTAAGAATTATAAAAAGCAAACTTAAGTGTATTGAGTTTGACGCTGACAATACGCCTGATTTGGTGCCTATTGTCGCAGTTGCCGCCGCTTGCGCCGAAGGTGTCTCGGTAATTAAGCGTGTTGACAGATTAAGGCTAAAAGAAAGCGACCGTCTGGCTGCGATTATCGATATGCTGAAAAGGCTTAAAATTAAGGCGATACACGACGGCGCTCTTAAAATAAGAGGCGATAAACTAACTAGCGCGGTTTTGTACGGTTATAATGACCATAGGCTGGTTATGGCGGGTACAATTGCCGCAACTGTTGCCGATAACACTATCATTATGGGTATAGAGGCTGTTAAAAAGTCCTATCCTGAATTCTTCGA
>SACC01000415.1 GCA_009928745.1 Clostridia bacterium | reverse complement strand
GGTATGCGTATTATAAAGTACGGCGCGTCGCGGAATAATAATCGTATTCGTCGCATTGAATTCTTGGTCCAAACCGGTGGCCTTATCGGTTATCTGCGCATATCCTTTTCCCGTACTATGCACATAACAGGTTTTGACATTAATCGGAATAAAGGAGACTCCTTCTTTTTCAAACCCTTCTTTAAAAAGCTTCATCGAATTATTGAGATCGTTAGCGGATTTGAAAGACGTCAAAAATATGCAATTTACGTTGATTGCCTTCTTTGACTCATCAAGACGTTCCGTTTTCATCTTGTTAATCGATTCGTGTAATTCACAGAAGTCGTCGTATTTTAATGATTCTTGTAATTCGTATTTTTTCATGCAGAATTGTTACATTTTTAAAATATAAATTATTTATATTTTATCCGAGACGACTCAACAGGATCAGTACCCATATATGCATGCCGGGTAAAACCGGTTCAAAAAGCTATCCGACACAAATATATCAAAAATAGAAAAAATGCCGAACTACATGTTAGTTCATATAAATAAATTAAACATGATTTAATAAAATAACAATTAAAAATATGTCAATATCAAATGTTAGATAGCAATTAGGTGATTTAACATATACATCTGCGATTACCAATACAAAAATCGCCGCCATGCAAGATACTAACGGCGCGCCACATGCATTTAATGCAAAATACTTTGATGGTTATGACATTGATGATTTTATCAGTATAATCAATAACGCGGTTGAAACCGGTGTCATTTTAAGTTTCGGTGATATCTCTACTACTGGTTCCGTAAGCGCTTCTGAAATTACGGCTACGAATATTACATTCCTTGAAGGCGACGCGTTGTCGTTTCAAACGCTTAAAGTTGGTTACATCATCCTCAATAAGGCGTATGGAGAACATGATTATTGGGTTGCAGCAGTAAATAAGAATACATCAGGCACCGTTACAGCCGTTACACTTGACGTTCTTGAAACTCAAGGTATTCATATGAATGTAAATGATCCTGGACATTCACATGGTGTTGGTACGCTTACCGGTACTGTTACTGTTCCTAAGATTTCAGGCCCTGTTAATGTCCTTACTGGAGTGACAGCTGGCGGCTTTATAATGACCCCAAAAACTGCCGCTGCCGCCAATACTGTTGTTTCTGACATTACGCTTACCGGTAATGCGATTTCGCAGTTCAACAATGTTACCGCCGCGACTTTCGCAGGTACGGCTACGACATCCGCATTCGCTTATGGAGTTACCGCGCCTACTGCTAACTACGCTACTGGCGTTATTAGTACGTCTTAGACAGCCAGCTGCCTTACAAGCGTAACGTTTACCAGCACCAACTTAACGCCATATACTGGTACAGTCGCCACAAGCAAAGCATTGTATCTCAAAAGCGACCAATTAGTTGTCGATGCGCTTACAGCTGTAACTGTAAGTTATGATAAAGCAACTGCTACCAGCGCAACGGTTATTACGTCATTACAAACGTTTGATTTCACAAATATTTGGAATGGCGACGCCACCGTTACATGTACGGCGCCAGCTCAAACGTTTACCGGCACTGCACGCACGATGACGTCAACATGGAAAGAAACCGTTAATACAAGCGCGTATGC
>SACC01000045.1 GCA_009928745.1 Clostridia bacterium | reverse complement strand
ACTTTGCCGCATACGCCGCTAGACTATTAGATATTAAGGTACGTTCAATACTTCCTAAAGACGAAGAAGAGATTGAGCAGCTTGAAGAAGATAAATCCTCAATCGTTTATGAACTGCAGATGCGCGAAATAATGAACAGCGCAGCCACCGAGCTAAAGCAGGCAGAAACTTGTAACAAGTTTTATTGGGAGCCTGAATATAGTGAGGAAGACTGTAGATATTTAATCAAAAATTTTAATATTGACTTACTTATGGAAGCGTTTGCGCAGATACTGCATAAGGCGGATGTGCGCTCGCAACAAGCGCCTATCGTTAAGATTATACCTAAAGACAAATTTACAGTGCTTGACAAAACAAAAGAACTTGTAATCCTGCTAAAAGAAAGGCAGAAAATGAAGTTCTTTGAATTATTTGACAACGAATTCACGCAAGGTGAAAGAATCAGCACATTTTTAGCGCTTCTTGAACTAGTCAGAAGACAGTTTATTGTCGCGGTGCAAAAAGATGTTTTTGAAGATATTTTTATTGAATTAAAAGACGGCGCAAATTCACTCAGCTTTGAGGAGGTATTAAATGGACAATTTGAAGAATATAATTGAGGCTATTGTTTTTGCTTCGGGCAAGGGTATAAAAAGAGAAGAGTTAATGGCAAAATTACCCGAGCTTACTGACAAAAAGCTAGATGAAATAATTAGCGAGCTGAAAGGTAAATTTTCCAAGGAAAATGGCTCGGGTATAATTTTCTTTACATACGGAGATAAGCTGACTTTTTCTTCTAATGATAATTATGGTGAAGCTGTCACTACTGTACTGACTCCGCTTAAGGAAAGAGAGCTTTCCCGCTCACTGCTTGAAGTATTGAGCCTTGTAGCCTACAAACAGCCGATAACAAGACTGGAGATTGAGGATATAAGAGGCGTTAACAGCGATTACGCGATTACTATGTTGTCTAAAACTAATCTTATCAATGTAGTTGGCAGAAAAGACGCTCCGGGAAGACCGATGTTATTCGGTACTACCGAGGATTTTTTGGTAAAATTCGAGCTTGATAACCTTGCTGAATTACCAAGCCGCAAGACAATAATGGATAGAATTCAGATTATTGAATTCGACAAACAAAGAAATCAAATGCTTTTTGCTGAGGTAGCCGCCGATGTTGCCGAGAATTTTGACGAGCCCTACGAGGAAAAATATCCTACCGTTGAGATTGAAGATTAATCAGCTATTGCTTCTTCAGTGATTGTTTTCAATGCAATAATCAATTTTTTTGCATCCCGCATTGTATTGTTATAGCCTACGCTTACACGCGTAAGTCCGTTTTCTGTGGTATTCATAGCCCGATGAATAAGCGGAGCGCAGTGGAGTCCGCTGCGTACTGCGATAAGATATCTATCATTAAGAATATCTGCTAATTGTGAGGAGTTATATCCATTTAGCTCAAAAGAGATTACGCCGTTATTGTTGTTCGAATATATTTTTATACCCTTAATAGTTTTCATATTTTGCATAATATATTCAGAAATACCGTTGATATGTTTATTGATTTTATCAAAGTTTTTTCTTGTCCACTCCACACCTGCCGCAAGCCCTGCAAGCCCTAAGGCGTTAAGCGTGCCGCTCTCTAGACTTTCTGGCGGTGAGTGGGGCTGAAAGGTACTGATGCTGTCAGTGCCTGTGCCTCCGTAAATTATCGGTCGAACTTTTATTCTTCTCGAATAGCACAAAAATCCAGTGCCTTGCGCGCCGTGCAAGCCCTTGTGACCGGCAGACGCCACCATGTCACAGCCAAGACTGCGCATATCAAAGGGGATATGACCGAGCGACTGCGCGGCGTCAACTAACAATAATATCCCTTGTTTTGAGGTAATTTTTCCTATTTCTGCAATATCGTTGACCTCTCCGGTAACATTTGACATATGAGTAATTGCGACCATATATGTGTCCGGGCATATCTTTTTTTCGAGATTAGCGGCATTAATTTTACCGTTCTCTTGATCTAACACGGTGAGTCTTATCAGCCCGCCTTTTTGCAGTTCAAACAAGGGTCTGAGCACAGAATTGTGCTCCATTACGCTAGTTATTATATGACCTTGCCGAGAGGTGCCGATAATAGCGAGATTAAGCGCTTCGGTACAATTCTTGGTTAAAATCACCTCTGCGTCGGGATTATTGACAAAAGTTTTTATGCTTTCTCTTGCGCGGTGTACTATAAGAGCAGCTTCAACTGCATCGTTGTGGCTACTTCTGCCGGGGTTAGAAGGGTGTTTTGCTTGCTCAATTATAGCGTCCTGCACACATTGCGGGCGATATCTCGAAGTAGCTGCATTGTCAAAATATATCATCACGGTCTCCTTAACAATTTACAAAATAACTTAATATATTATATTGAGAACCAAATTCAATGGTACTAATGGAGATATACAAATGAAATATATTTTAGTGGTATTTTCAAGCCGAAAGGATGCAATCGGATTTTACGAAACGCTCAGAAGAGCAAATATTTATTCTGCGGTAGTCAACACTCCCCGCGAGGTTACCTCAAGCTGCGGCGTCTCGGTAAAAATTGACCCTAAAGTTCTTAACTATGTGAAAAACGCAGCGTTATGTTGTAATAGTTTTATAGCTTTTTATATGGTAGAGGAATTCGGCATTAAGAGAAAGATATTAAAATTATAGAACAATTATATATTTAAATACTATATAAAAGTCGCTATACCTTAAATCGTATGTTGCTTGATTTAAGGCTTTTTTGTTTATGTGATTAGAAAAGCAATGAACTATTGCATTAAATTAAGTTAAGTATTCTTGAGATAGATATTGCATAAAGCGTGAAGTCCTAATAATATTAGCGCAAGCATATTATCCAATTATTCTTTAATTTCACATACCGCAACCATTTTTTTATAATACTTGCGACTCGTGTTCAATTCTGTTGTATAATAATATTATTATATGTTATTATTTATTATGGAAAAAAATGTAAGGATTATATCCGCGCTCCGAAAGATGCATGATAATCCCGTATGCGAGCTTAACTACAGCTCTCCGTTCGAATTGTTAGTCGCAGTAATACTATCCGCCCAGTGCACCGACAAAAGAGTCAATCTGATAACTCCTGCGCTTTTTGAAGCATTCAGTTGCGCAAAAGATATAGCAAATCTTAATGCAGACGAGCTTATCCCTTACATAAAAAGCTGCGGTTTTTACAATAATAAAGCTAAAAGTATTATAAGCGCAAGCAAAGCGCTTGTTGAGCGGTTTAACGGAAAAGTGCCCGCTACTATAGAGGAATTAACAACCTTAGACGGTGTGGGCAGAAAGACTGCCAATGTGATATACTCTGTAGCCTTTGGCGGCAATGCAATCGCTGTCGATACGCATGTGTTTAGAGTAAGCCGCCGTATTGGAATTGCCAAAACTAACACCGCCGACTCTGTGGAAAGGGAATTGCAGCAGTTTTTCCCTGAAGCCGTATGGTCGGAGGCGCATCATCTATTAATCCATCACGGCAGATATATATGTATGGCGCGTAAGCCTGTATGTAGTGAATGCCTATTAAATAAGGAGTGTGAATATTATTCACGAAAGGAAAATGAATAAGATATTATCAAAAAGAAAATTATCCGAAAATGTTAATGAATATGTGCTTGAAGCGCCCCTTATTGCAAAGCATGCGAAAGCGGGGCAGTTTATCATATTAAGAGTTGACGAGGACGGAGAGCGCGTACCTTTTACGCTTTGCGATATGGATAGAACAAAAGGCACTATCACGCTGCTTATTCAAAGTATCGGATATTCCACACACCGTTTGGCGGAGCTTAATGAAGGTGACTATATTCACGATGTTGCGGGACCGTTGGGTAACGCTACTGATCTTAGCGAGTTCGGTCGCATATTGCTAGTAGGCGGCGGCATAGGCGTTGCGGTCATTTATCCGCAGGCAAAATATCTTAGAAGTACCGGGAAAGCTGTCGACGCGATAATCGGAGCGCGCAATCAATCTCTCATTATGTACGAAAGCGAGATGAAAGAAATAGTTGATACCCTATATATTATGACTGACGACGGAAGTTATTCGCAGAAAGGCTTTGTCACAGAAAAACTCCGCGAACTTATTAATGGCGGAGAAAAATATGACGCGATATTTGCAGTTGGTCCGCTAATGATGATGAAAGCGGTTACCGACGTAACCCGAGAATACGGCATAAAAACTATAATTAGTATGAACAGCGTTATGGTAGACGGCACCGGAATGTGCGGCTGTTGCAGACTGACAGTCGGCGGTGAGACAAAATACGCATGCGTAGACGGTCCGGAATTCGACG
Source organism: Clostridia bacterium (assembly GCA_009928745.1). Taxonomy (GTDB): domain Bacteria; phylum Bacillota; class Clostridia; order Christensenellales; family CAG-1252; genus SACC01. The sequence goes on along the minus strand of SACC01000045.1, from coordinate 4,230 downwards.
GGCATCTTGTGGATTTTGCCGAAGCGGCAAGCCGTCAGGCATTTTATAAAGAGCAGGAAAAAGAGCATATGTGCAGATTGAGAGGTAAACAATAATGGATATGTCTTCAAGAAATAAAATGAGTGAACAGGACCCTGTACAAAGAGCAAAAAACTTTGAAGAGGTGGCTTTAGGTTTTGATCTTGAAACAGCTATTGCCGAAGCAAAGCGTTGCTTAAATTGCAAATTGCCCAAGTGCCGCGCGGGATGTCCGGTAGCTATCGATATACCCGCATTTATACAATGCGTAAAAGACGGTGATTTAGACAAAGCTGACAAAATCATTAAAGAGACCAACAATCTCCCTGCAGTTTGCGGCAGAGTTTGCCCGCAGGAAGAACAATGCGAAAAGCTGTGTATAAGACAGGAAAAGCTAGGCGGACCTGTTGCAATCGGCGCATTAGAGCGATTCGTTGCAGATTATGCGCTTAAAAAAGAAAAAAAGGCTCAAGAGATTAATAAAAACGGATTAAAAGCGGCAATAATAGGTAGTGGACCGGCAGGCTTAACTTGCGCTGCCGATTTAGCTGCAGCAGGCTATGAAGTTACCGTTTATGAGGCTTTCCACAAGGCAGGCGGAGTGCTTGTTTATGGGATACCCGAGTTTAGACTACCAAAGGCAATGGTTGCCAAAGAGATTGAAGGGCTGGAAAAATTGGGCGTTAAGATTTTACTTAATACAATAATCGGTAAAACCATAATGTTAGAAGAGCTAATCGAAGAAAATGACGCGGTATTTATCGGCACAGGCGCAGGGTTGCCAACTTTCCAAGGTATAAAAGGCGAGAATCTTAACGGAGTATATTCTGCCAACGAATACCTTACGCGCGTTAATCTTATGGGCGCATACAAAAAAGAATCCTTTACACCCATTGCAATAGGCAAGAAAGTCGTTGTTGTAGGGGCAGGTAATGTGGCAATGGACTCCGCGCGTACCGCGCTTAGGATGGGAGCTGAGGAAGTTCATGTTGTGTATAGAAGAAGCAAAGCCGAGATGCCCGCCCGTCATGAGGAGATAGTTCACGCAGAGCAAGAAGGCATTATCTTTGATTTGCTAACCAATCCGGTTGAAATACTCGGTGATAAAAGAGTAGAGGGCGTGCGATGCGTAAAAATGACGCACGGAGAGCCAGACAGCAGCGGTAGACGCCGTCCGGTAGAGCTTAGCGGCAGCGAGTTCGAGATGAGTTGCGATCAGGTTATTATGGCGATAGGCACAAGCCCGAATCCCTTGATAAAGAACAGCTGTAAGGCATTGGAAGTTACAAAGAGAGGTACGATTATTGTTAATGAACAAAATCAAACCTCAATTCCCGAAGTGTACGCCGGAGGTGATGCGGTAACCGGCGCAGCAACTGTAATACTTGCGATGGGCGCAGGTAAAAATGCCGCAAGCGCAATAATTGAGAAACATAAAAGTAATAATTAATTATAATTATAAAGTGAGATAAAATGTTCTTAGACATAGCGAAAATATATATTAAGGCAGGCAACGGCGGTAACGGTAAGTTATCCTTTTACCGCTCAAAGCAAAATCTGTGCGGCGGTCCTGACGGAGGTAACGGAGGCAAGGGCGGAGACATTATTTTTGTTGCCGACAGCAATATGTCCACGCTTATCGACTTTAAGTATCGCGCGCATTACCGCGCGGAAAATGGCGGTAACGGCGATGCCAATAACTCTACAGGCAAGTCGGGAGCAGATCTTATAATAAAAGTGCCCGCAGGCACAATTATCAAGGATTTTGAAACAAATATGGTTATAGCCGATATGTTCGAGAACGGTTATACCAAAATATTATTAAAGGGCGGCAGGGGCGGCAAGGGTAATTCCTGCTTCGCAACTCCGACAAGACGGAGTCCCTGTTTTGCGCAAAACGGCGTTAAGACTGAGGAAAAGAAAATCAAGCTAGAGTTAAAAACAATAGCCGATATAGGGCTAATCGGCTTTCCCAATGTTGGTAAATCCACATTATTATCCGTGCTTACCGAAGCTAGACCAAAGATTGCTAACTACCATTTTACGACGCTTTCTCCTAATCTCGGAGTTATTAAGCTATATGAAACTAATTATGTTATCGCGGATATTCCTGGACTTATCGAAGGCGCAAGTGAGGGAATAGGTCTTGGACATGAGTTTTTAAGACATATTGAAAGAGTAAGAATGCTTGTGCATATCTTGGATATTTCAGGTAGCGAGCAACGCGATCCCGTTGAAGATTACTTCAAGATTAAAGATGAGCTGACAAAATATAATCCTAAGCTTATGGATTTGCCCGAGATAGTCGTGGGAAACAAGCTGGATATATGTACAATGAAAGCCTGCGAGGCGATAGCTAATAAAATTAACAAAAAAATCTTCCCTATTTCTGCAATATTACACGATGGAGTTGAGCAGCTTATAAAAGCGATTGCCGATATGGTAGTTACTTTGCCGCCGCCTACTCCGATTGAAGAAGAGGTATTTGTATATCAAGAAAGAGATGACATCAGCTATGAGATATTGAAGAATTCGGACGGAAGCTTTGAGGTTTCGGGCGGCTTCATTGATATGCTTGTACGGAATGTTGTATTATCCGATGTCGAGTCAAACAGATATTTTCAACATAAGCTTAAGGAAAGAGGAATATTCGACGCGTTGCGTAAAGAAGGCGCTAAGGACGGGGATATTATTCACATTTCCGATATAGAATTTGAATTCATAAATTAATTACAAGGAAGAGGTAGTAGCATATGATAACAAGCAAACAGAGAAGCGCGCTTATGAAACTTGCCAATAGTCTGGAGACTATTGTGCATATAGGCAAAAACGGATTAACGGATGCGGTGCTAGCGCAGATAAACGAGATATTGGAGTTAAAAGAGCTAATAAAAATTGGAGTGCAGAAAAATGCCGAGTTCACATCCAAAATGATAATAGACGAGGTTGCGGCAAAACTAAAAGCCGAGCCGATACACTCTATCGGCAGCAAGATTATACTTTACCGCCGCTCTTCGAAAAAAGATATTGAGCATTTAGTGTTTTAATAGCAAAATAATTATTACCAATAATTATTGGTAGCATATCTACATTGAACTGACATTTTTTGTGTTGAGTTTTAAGCGAACCAGTAGCATCTAAAATATTAGCTTTTCTTGTTTTGAGCTAATTAACGCAACAATGATAGCAAGCGCGATATTAATTAGCGAAAATATTAGATAATAAGTGCGCATCGGAGTAAAAATGCTGAGAAGCGCCGTGCTGATTGCCGCGAACAAAAAGAATCTGATATTGGCATAAGAAAAAACGCTTTTAACAATAAGTCCCCATCTGCGGGGCTTTTTTGAATTAACAGGAGGGGGAAGCAATTTTGCTTTCTTTGCAATGCGATAAAAAGACTTGAAAGGCAGCAAATGTACTTTTTGCGGAATATAATTGGCAAGCACCAGCGCGCGGCGGTCAGCGGTGTTATAAAAAAAATAAATTTCCTCAATATTTTTTGCTTTTGCATTGCGGAAGGCGGCAGCTATATCCTCCTCGCCTAAGCTTCCGAATTTGAAGGCGTTATGAATGGCAACAAGCTTTTCGTCAACCTTAACGCTGATTCCATCATTAATCTTTTCTACTGTATAATAGTGTGAAAATGCTTTTTCCAGCATATTAAGGGTATATTCTTTGCCTTCAAGTAGCATTGAGCGCATCAGTTCTTTTTTGGACAGATAGTCTCCGCTATCCTTAACTACAATTTTTGTAAGTAAGAAGATAAGGATAGTGAATAGGCACAGCACGCCAAGACCTACAAGATAGCTGTCCGATATGTAGCTTGCAATTAAAAATACCATTACGCTTACTGCTATTGTCAATAAAACTTTATCAAGATAACTTCTCATAATACGATTATTGCCGTGATAATTATATTTAATAATATTACTATTGAATTTTTATATAATTTTAGTTATAATAAATATATGGACTTAACGGGTATTTTCGGCGGAGCGTTCAATCCGCCGCATAAAGAGCACATAAGAATATGTACGCGATTAAAAGAAGAGTTCGCATTGTCAAGAATATTGCTAGTACCGTCAAAGGACGCTCCGCATAAGGCTACTGACACTTCATTCGAATCTCGTTGCGCCATGATTGAATTATCCATTAAGAACATCCCGTATCTTGCCCTTGATACTGTTGAACGCAATATTGAAGGTACTACCT